>JARRKS010000232.1:0-7150 GCA_037387865.1 Flavobacteriaceae bacterium | reverse complement strand
AATTATAGAGTAATAGAAGTCGCAATGACATCACTAACAAAAGAAGCTTTAAAGGATATTGAAGGACTCGACAATAAAAGCATAACTCGAACTAAAAACATGTTCGCTTTGGGAATGGTTTACTGGATGTACGATCGTTCTCCAGAACATACGATTAAGTTCTTCAATAAAAAATTTAAGTCGACACCTAATATTGTTGAGGCAAACACTAAAGTCTTGAATACTGGATTTTATTTTGCCGAAACTTTGGAATTAATTCCGAATGCCTATACAATATCACCAGCCAAAATGCCGTCTGGAACCTATAGGATTATTATGGGTAATACGGCTACAGCTTGGGGATTTTTGGCTGCAGCAGAAAAATCTGGTTTGGAGCTATTTTTAGGTTCATACCCAATAACTCCTGCTTCAGATATTTTACATGAATTAGTAAAGCATAAACATTTTGGTGTAAAATCCCTACAAGCCGAGGACGAAATAGCAGGTATTTCATCAGCTATTGGAGCTTCCTTTGCAGGAGATTTAGCGATTACAACAACTTCAGGACCTGGATTAGCACTAAAAGGAGAAGCCATTGGCCTTGCCATGATGATAGAATTACCTTTGGTAGTAGTCAATGTTCAGCGTGGTGGACCTTCCACTGGTTTACCTACAAAAACTGAACAATCAGATCTTTTACAAGCTCTTTATGGTAGAAATGGGGAAAGCCCTGTTATAGTTATTGCAGCAAGCACTCCAGCCAATTGTTTTGATTTCGCATATATGGCAGCTAAACTCACATTGGAACATATGACACCAGTTATTTTATTAACTGATGGTTATATCGCAAATGGTTCAGCTCCATGGAAAATTAAATCTGTGGAAGAAATGCCAGCTATCAAAAATAATATTATTAAAAAAGCAGATGATGATTGGCATCCATATGAGCGAAAGGAGGATTCCCTTGCTCTTAATTGGGCGATTCCAGGAACTGAAGGACTAGAGCATCGAGTTGGTGGATTAGAAAAAGACAGAATAAGTGGAAATGTATCCTATGTCCCAGAAAATCATGAATATATGACGAAAATTAGAGCCGAAAAAATTAAACGTGTTCAAAATTTTATTCCTGATTTAAAAACAGAATTTGCTACTAAAGGAGATTTATTAGTTATTGGTTGGGGAGGAACTTATGGCTCGTTACATTCTGCCATTAAACATATGTGTGAGGCGGGAATTAAAAACATTGGATATGCTCATTTTAATTACATTAATCCACTTCCTAAAAACACGGAAACAATATTAAAACAATTCAAAAAAATTGTTGTTTGTGAACTAAATTCTGGACAGTTTGCCAAAGTTTTAAAAATGAATTTTAATGGTTTAGAATTGTCACAGTTTAATAAAATACAAGGCCTTCCATTTGGTAATGAGAGTGATCAAGAGGTAAGATGGTGCCCAGGTTGTGATGATTATGTTATTTTAAGGTCAATGCAAAAGGCGCTTCCTGAAATGGGAGTAAAAAGAGAGGATGTCGTATTTATATCTGGAATTGGCTGCTCTTCACGGTTCCCATATTATATGAATACTTATGGAATGCATAGTATCCATGGTAGAGCTCCTGCCATAGCAACAGGAGTAAAATTGGCAAATCCAAATTTGAGTGTTTGGGTCATTACAGGTGATGGAGATTCCATGGCTATTGGAGGTAACCATTTTATTCATGTATTACGACGAAATATAAATTTAAACATCATATTATTTAATAACGAAATCTATGGGTTGACCAAAGGTCAATTTTCGCCAACCTCATTAGTTGGTCAAAAAACAAAGTCATCGCCATATGGAAATACGCAACCACCATTTTCGGCTGGGGAATTAGCTATTGGGGCTCAAGCTCGTTTTTTTGCTAGAATTGGTGGAAACACGCCAAAAGAGATGACGCAAATTTTTATTAATGCAGAAAAGTTCAAAGGAACATCTTTAATTGAGGTTTTGCAAAATTGTCCAATTTTTAATGATGGATGCTATTCTGAATTTACGGATAAGCGGATTCGTGAAGACAAACAATTATTCGTTGAACATGGTAAACCAATGATTTTTGGTAAAGAAAAAGACAAGGGTCTTGTTCTTAAGGGGCTCAAACTTGAAGTTGTGACAATTGGCGAGAATGGAATAACTCAAGAAGATTTATTAGTTCATAATGCCAACGAGAAAGATCCTACATTACACCAAATGCTTGTTCGTTTAAAATATCCTTTGGTAACTGGAATAATTCGAAGTTTTGAGGATGTTACGTTTGAAGAAAGAGAAATTCAGCAAACAGCCGCTGTGAAATCAAATTCCAAGTTTAGTAAAACTGATGATTTGTTCTTTTCGGGAGATATTTATCAGGTATTTTAATTTTTAAATTTTAATAATGGGATCAGAAGCCATCATTGTATTTTTAATAGCAGGTATTGTTTTAGTAGCTGGTGCAAATTTTTTATCCAATTTAATTTCACATAAATCCGATAGTCCACAAAAAAGAGAGCCATATGAGAGTGGCATGAAAACCATAGGACCAACTTGGGTTCAATTTAAGGTTGGGTACTATTTGTTTGCGATTCTATTCTTAATTTTTGATGTGGAAGTAGCGTTTCTTGTGCCTTGGGCAGTAGTATTTCAAGATTTTGGAGGTGTTGCTTTTATCGAGATATTTATCTTTCTTTTCATTTTAGGATTAGGGTTGTTATACGCATGGAAAAAAGGAGCATTAAAATGGGAGTAGATAATACATATAAGATACCAGATGATTTTCCAGGAAAAGTGATTCCTGCAGGAAATGGTGCGAATGTAATTGTAACATCACTCGATAAAATAATTAATTGGGGGCGATCAAATTCATTATGGTCTTTATATTTCGGCACGAGTTGTTGTGCTATTGAAATGATGCAAACTGGTGCTGCCAGACATGACTATTCAAGGTTTGGATTCGAAGTGGCAAGGCCTTCACCTAGACAAGCTGACCTTATAATTATTGCAGGAACTATAGTAAATAAAATGGCTCCTGTGTTACGACGATTATATGATCAAATGGCAGAGCCACGCTATGTAATTGCTATGGGAGCATGTGCAATTTCTGGAGGTCCATTTTTTTACAATACATATTCCGTAGTTAAAGGTGCAGATCATGTAATACCTGTTGATGTATATGTTCCTGGTTGCCCACCAAGACCTGAAGCCTTATTGGAAGGAATGCTAATGCTTCAGGATAAAATCAGAACAGAGAGTATGAAACATAAAAAGAATCCCATTGAAGGGTTTGATGAAGGACTTTATAACAAATGATTATGTCGAATGACGCTTTAATAGAATTGATAGGAAGTTGGTTCCCTAATACAGAATCGGAACATGTTTCAGAAATCGTAGAAGTATCTGAAAATGTAGTGGATTCAGAAGAAAAGACACAGGAATTAGGACCGATTAATCCTAGCCTTTTAGATTTTTCAGAAGAAGGTTCACAGTTCTTAAATATTACAGTTCCAAAGGAAATGTTGCATGAATTAATGTCGAAATTAAAATCTAATAGTAAAACATATTTCGATTATTTGTTTTGTTTGAGTGGTGTAGATTGGGGAGAAGAACTGGGTGTAGTATATCATTTAGAATCAACAATGTATAGACATCAAATAGTTGTGAAAGTAAAAACTAAAGATAGAGAGAATCCTACTCTAGATTCGGTATGGGATATTTGGCGAACGGCTGAATTTCATGAGCGTGAAGTATTTGATTTTTTCGGAATAAAATTCAATAACCACCCGAATTTAAAACGCCTTTTTTTAACAGATGAATGGGAAGGATTTCCTTTGAGAAAGGATTATGTCGATGAGATCAATATGGTAATTAAATAGTACATATGGAGACTACAATAGTTGATACCAGTTTTAAGTCAGAGGAGTATTTCATTAATATGGGGCCACAGCACCCTGCTACTCACGGTGTATTAAGATTATTATTGACTATTGATGGAGAAATAATTAAAAAAGTTGAACCAGATCTTGGATATATTCATCGTTCTATTGAAAAAATGTGTGAACGTGATAGCTATCAGCAAATAGTTCATCTTACAGACCGTATGGATTATTTATCATCTCATATCAATAATGAAGCTGTTTGTTTGACTGTTGAAAATGCACTTCAGTTAGAGATTCCTGAAAGGGTAAAAGTAGTTAGAACAATCATCGGCGAACTTACTAGAATTGCGTCTCACTGCTTATGGTGGGGCGTTATGGGTATGGATGTTGGTGCGCTTACCACTTATTTTTATGGCTTCAGGGATCGTGAAATGATCAATGATATTTTTGAAGAAACCTGTGGTGCAAGATTAACAATGAATTATAATGTTCCTGGAGGACTGATGTGGGATATTCATCCAAATTTTGTAAAACGAACTAAAGAATTTGTAACACATTTTAAAACTAAAATTCCTGAATACGATCGACTTCTAACGGGGAATATTATATTTCAAAAAAGAACAAAAGGTGTTGGTGTTTTATCCAAAGAAGATGCTATTTCATTCGGAGCATCTGGACCAGTTGGTCGAGGATCTGGCTATTCTTGTGATGTAAGAAAGTATCAAATCGATAATATTCCGGATGGTGAACATAGAGTTGCAACAAATGCAGTGATAAAATTACCAAAAGGTGAATATTATCAAAAGGTAGAAACTGCCAGAGGAGAACTGGGAGTTTATATAATAAGTACCGGAACTAAAAACCCATATCGATTAAAATTTCGATCACCCGGATTTTCAAATTTATCGCTATTGAATCATATTTCTGTTGGTGGTAAAATAGGAGATTTAGTGGCTACTATGGCGACACTGGATTTAGTAATACCTGATATTGATAGATAAATTTAAGGCAATGAACATAGCTTTAAGCATAACAAAAAATATTCACGATTGGCTTTACAGCATTATGCCGGAAACAACAGCACATATTGTTGAAATGATACTAATTGCTTTAGTGTATTTAGGGATTTTTGCAATCGCTGGATTGTTTTTAGTATTGTTGGAAAGACGCGTGGCGGCATGGTTCCAATTACGGATAGGACCAAACAGAGTTGGATTCCAAGGCTTATTACAAACTATGGCTGATGCTCTAAAATTAGTCTCCAAGGAATTAACAGGTACTACAAAAGCAGACAAATTTCTATATAATTTAGCACCATATTTTGTTATCATTTCAGCATTAATGGCATTGGCCGTTATTCCCTTTACCAAAGATTTTCAGGCATTCGATATTAACATTGGTATTTTCTTTTTAATCGCAGTTTCCTCAATTGGTGTTATAGGTATTTTACTTGGAGGTTGGGCAAGTAACAATAAATTTGCTCTTATAGGAGCCATGCGTAGTGGTGTTCAAACGATTAGTTACGAACTTTCTATCGGATTATCATTATTAACCATGATTTTATTAACGGGCTCACTACAACTATCTGAAATTGTGGAAGTACAAAAAAATGGTTGGTTAATTGTTCAAGGACATATACCAGCAATAATTGCTTTTATGATATATATGATTGCGGGTACTGCCGAAACCAACAGAGCACCTTTTGATATGCCTGAAGCCGAATCTGAATTAGGAGCAGGATTTCACACGGAATATTCTGGGATGAAATTTGCATATTTCTTTTTGGCAGAGTTTATTAATATGTTTTTAATAGCCTCAATAGCCACTACGGTGTTTTTTGGTGCTTGGCTATCACCATTTGGAATAACTGAATCTTTGCCATGGTTAGGGCTGTTTTGGTTCTTGACAAAAGCTTTGGTTCTTGTTTTTTTAATGATGTGGTTCAGATGGACATTCCCAAGATTAAGGGTCGATCAGCTACTGACACTAGAATGGAAGTATTTACTTCCCATAAATCTTGTAAATATTGTTGTTATGGCTTTACTAGTTTGGCAAAATTTAACGATTCAGATATAAAAGACATGGGATATTTTTCAAATATATATCATGCTATAAGAACGCTTCTCACAGGAATGAGTGTTACAGGCAAATACTTTTTAAATTCAAGAAAAGGTGCTATAACACAACAATATCCTGACAATAGAGCAACCCTGAAAATGTTCGATCGTTTTCGTGGTGAAGTCATTATGCCTCACGATGAGAATAATGAGCACGCCTGTACAGGCTGTCAGAAATGTGAGATAGCTTGCCCAAATGGATCAATTGAAATTATTTGGGACAGAGGAATTGACGAATATACCGGTAAAAAAAGAAAGAAGATAGATAAGTTCGTGTATCATTTAAGTTTATGTACTATGTGCGGTTTATGTATAGATGTTTGTCCTACAGATGCGATTGAATGGGGTCAAAATTTCGAAAATTCTGTTTATGACAGAACAAAATTAACAAGGGTTTTAAATGAACCAGGCTCTAAATTAAGAGCTGGAGTAGAAGACTAAAATCATGGAAAGAGTAATATTTTACTTATTGGCATTATCAATGATCGTGTTTGCTATTACAGCTGTAACTAGTCGTAAAATGTTACGATCGGTAATTTATTTACTATTCGTTCTTGTAGGAATAGCGGGTATATTCTTCTTAATAGATTATAATTTTCTTGCAGCGATTCAATTAACAGTTTATGCCGGAGGAATCATTGTACTAATTATTTTTTCAGTTCTACTAGTTCATCATATAGAATTAAAACTAGAAATGGCCAAACCTTCAAGACAGATCGTAACAGCAATTGCCTGCTTAATTGGGATTGGTGTGTTTTTAGCAACAATATATTCGTATCAATTTAATGTTATTGAAAATAATGTTACTACAACTACAGCCGAAATAGGCGCTAAATTATTAAGCTATGAGGCAGGAGGTTTCATTTTACCTTTCGAAGTCATTAGTGTGCTTTTATTGGCCGCTATGATTGGAGCTATTGTTATTGCCAAAGGAAGAAAACTAACGGATAATAATAAAAATTAAAAATGATTGAAGGTATATCCATATATGAAATACTAACACTAACAACTATTTTGTTTTTTATTGGTATTTACGGATTCCTAACTCGTAAGAACCTGATTTCAATTTTGATATCAGTAGAAATGATTTTAAATGCATCGGTTGTGAATTTTGTGATAATAAATAAATATTTGTATCCGGAAATGTTACAAGGCGTGCTG
>JARRKS010000231.1:3320-5048 GCA_037387865.1 Flavobacteriaceae bacterium | reverse complement strand
AGCAATGGCTTCTCTACCATATTCATTATTTAATGATGTAGATTATGCTGCATTAGCATCAGAAAGAGAAGATCTAGAAGAAGAATTACGAGATAATCCTAGTGATCAAGATGCATTTGAAAGAATAGCCGAAATAGACCAAGAGCGATTTAAATGGTTAGAATTTTATAAAATCAATTTTAAAGCAGATTGGTACACCAGACTTGTTGATAGATTGATTTTAAGACCAAGTGTTGAATTTGGTTTTTTAGGAGCGTATAATCAAGATCGTGGCGTCATTCCATTTGAGCGTTATTTCTTGGGAGGAGATGGTCTAGGAACTTATAGTTTAGATGGTAGAGAAGCCATTGCTTTAAGAGGTTATCCTAATCAATCGTTATCTGGGCAGGATGGAGATGCCATTTATAATAAATTCTCTTTAGAGCTTCGTTATCCAATAACATTAAAGGCTTCGGCAAAAATATTTGCACTTACCTTTTTAGAAGGAGGTGCATCATTTAATAATTTTAGAGATTATAACCCCTTTGATTTAAAACGTTCAGCAGGTTTAGGTATTCGCATCTTTATGCCAGCTTTTGGATTACTAGGAATTGATTTTGGTTATGGATTTGATGCATTACCTGGAGAAACGGTTAAAAATGGTTGGGAAACTCATTTCATAATTGGACAACAATTTTAATTTTGGCACGATATTTTCTATACATGGTTTAATGATTTAAACAAGAATTAAAATTTTTAAGATTAAAATTCGTTAATTTTGAAAACATTAATTCAAAAATTGGCAGAATCATGAAATTATCTGTCGTTTTAGAATTTAACAGTCAATAAATTATAAAATATTAAACAGATGAAATTTAAAGTTCTTTTTTTACTGACTCTAGCGTTTATGTTATCGCAATCAATATATGCACAACGTGGTGTAAGAATTGCATATATAGATACTGAATACATTTTACAAAACGTACCAGAATATCAAGAAGCATCAACACAACTTGAGTCTAAAGTCCAAAAGTGGAAAGGCGAAATAGAACAACGTCTAAATACAGTTGAACAAAAAAGGAAAGACTTAAGTAATGAAAAAGCATTATTGACAAAAGAATTAATTGAAGAACGAGAAGAAGATATTGACTTTGAAGAACAAGAGATTCTTGATTATCAACAGAAGCGTTTTGGTGCAAATGGCGATTTAATGATTCAGAAAAAGCAGTTAATGCAACCTGTACAGGATCAAATTTTTGCTGCAATTCAGGATATTGCAGAAACAAAAAAATATGATTTTATTTTTGATAAATCGGCTGATGTTGTGATGCTTTATTCTGCAGATAGGTTTGATATAAGCGAACAGGTTTTGCGTACTATTTCAAGAACATCCAAACGTACACAAGCACAAACAAAAGCTGAACGTAAAGCAGCAGAAAGCGAAGAACTAGTACCAGAGATTAATGAAGAACAGGAAGCTAGGGAAAAAGCTATTGAAGAAAAACAACAAGAGCGTGCTACAGAGGCAGAACAACGAAGACAAGAAATTCTAGCTGCTCGTGAAGCAAAAAAACTAGCAGCTCAAAAGCGACGTGACAGTATTGTTGCGGCAAGAGCACAAGAAAAGGAAGACAAACTAAACGAAAGAAAAACCGAACCTAGTAACGAAGAAAACGCTGAAAGCAATAAAAAAGTAGAAGATAATACAGAAGCTAAAAGTAACGAAGTTTCTGAAACAAAATCAGAGGA
>JARRKS010000231.1:0-3301 GCA_037387865.1 Flavobacteriaceae bacterium | reverse complement strand
GGAATTAGAAGAAAGAAAACAAAAAATTCTTGAAGAGCGGGAAAAGGCTAAACAAGAAAGAGAACAAAAAAATAATAAAACAGACGAAGAAAACGACGAAGAAAACAATTAACAATTTATAACATCTAAATTAATACTATTAAAAATGAAACAATTAAAAACACTTTTATTTATTGCAATATTATTTGTTGGTACCATGAGTTTTACTCATGCTCAAAGTAAGGTTGCACATATCAATACCCAAGAATTAATCACTGCTATGCCTGAGATGAAAGCTGCACAAGCACAGCTTGAAAAGTTGGGTAAAACCTATGAAACAGAAATTCAAGGTATGAGCACAGAACTTCAAAACAAAATGAAGCAATATGACGCTGAAGCTTCTACAAAAACAGACGAAGAAAATCAAAAGCGTCTTGTTGAAGTACAAGGTATGGAACAAAATATTCGTCAATATCAATCTCAAGCACAACAGGATATGCAAGACAAGAATCTTGAGTTATTAAAACCTATTACAGAAAAAGCAAAAACTGCAATCTTAAAAGTAGCAAGAGCGCAAGGTTTTGATTACGTTTTAGATTCTACACAAGGTGGTGGCGTAATAATGGCAGACGGTAAAAATTTACTTGACGACGTAAAAAAAGAATTAGGCTTCTAATTTCAAATAAACATATATTTATTTAAAAAGCTACTTTTCGAGGTAGCTTTTTTACTTTTGTAGTATGAGCGAACAATCTATTGGAATTTTTGATTCTGGTGTTGGCGGGACATCTATTTGGAAAGAGATTCATAAGTTACTGCCTGCTGAAAATACAATTTATCTAGCCGATAGTATTAACGCTCCTTACGGACATAAAAGCAAAGAAGAAATCATTAGTTTATGTAAAAAGAATACAGAGTTTTTACTTAAAAAAGGCTGTAAACTTATTGTTGTAGCTTGTAACACAGCCACAACAAATGCTATTAAAATACTTCGTGAGAATTACAATGTCCCATTTATAGGCATAGAACCAGCCATAAAACCTGCAGCATTAAAAAGCATACATAAGGCTATTGGTATTTTGGCAACCAAAGGCACACTTTCTAGCGAATTATTTCAAAAAACCTCTTCAATATATACTAATGGACAACGAGTTATTGAACAAGTTGGAGATGGGTTAGTTGAATTGATTGAAGCAGGGAAAATTAATAGTGAAGAAACTAAAGCGCTTTTAAAAGAATACTTACAACCTATGATAAATGCCAATATAGACTATCTGGTTTTAGGTTGCTCTCATTATCCCTATTTAATACCTTTGCTTATAGAAATACTTCCAAAGCATGTTAAAATAATTGATTCTGGTGAAGCAGTTGCGAGACAAACGAAAGCTGTTTTAGAAAAGTATAATTTGCTTAATATTCAAAATACATATTCCAAGAATATGTTTTATACCAATAGTAATCCAGAAATTATGGCATTACTTTTAGACAATAACTATACAGTAGAATATTTAGATTTTTAATTTGTGTCAATGTTGTAAGAAAGGAATCTACTTTTCAGGTCTTATAATTAATCGATTCTGCATCAAGTTCGGAATGACAAATCATTTAAACCATCCTGAATACTTTACATAATTATTGGCAATTCTATCAATTTCTCCAGAAATTAATTCTTGACTGATGTTTTTTACTTTTTTAGCTGGAACACCTGCATATATACTTCCTGCTTCTACTCTAGTAGTTTGTGTTACTACTGCTCCAGCTGCAATAATACTGTTACTTTCTATAACACAATCATCCATCACTATGCTTCCCATACCAATTAATACATTATCGTGTATAGTGCATCCGTGTACAATAGCATTATGACCAATAGACACATTATTACCAATAGTGGTTGGTGATTTTTGATAGGTAGTATGAATGACTGCTCCATCTTGAACATTCACTTTATTTCCAATTTTAATAAAATGAACATCGCCTCTTATTACTGCATTAAACCAAACACTACATTGCTTTCCCATAGAAACTTCTCCAACTATGGTTGCATTATCAGCAATGTAACAATCTTTAGGTATTACCGGATGATTTCCATTCACTGACTTTATAATTGGCATATGTTTTAGCTTAAGATATGTATTTAAACTTTTTTGACAATTTTTAATAATGTGTAAAACACTGATTAAAAAGGAACATTGGTTTAGGGTTAAAGTAAAATAATGATACTAAATTCTCAAGCATTCATTATTAATTAACTGCAGGACATTCACAATCATATCGTTCTCTGCGACAATTAAAATTGTAACCAAGTGTTATTTGATGAAATCCTCCATTAGTAAACACTAAAGAATTTGACTGGTAGGTATATGTATATGCAAAAACAAAGTCTTTATAATCTGCACCTAAAATTGGAGTAAAGTGCTGTAACTTTTGACTACTAACACCAGAACCATCTAAATATTCTGCTCCATCCAAACTTCTTCTATAAGATATACCTCCCCAAAGTTTTCCAAACTCCATTTTCTTATACACTTTCCCATTAACATCAATTGAAGACTCACCTGTACCATCTTTGTATTGAAACATAATAGAAGGTTCATAACTCCACTCACTTCCTAATTTATGAAACACATAACCTGTTGAAAACAAATATCTTCTTAAATTACTTGTAATCTCTATATCATTATTTATTCCATCATTATTTAAAAGGTTCTTAACCGTAGCATGAGCATAAAAATCTAAAAAATGATAAGATGCTCCAATATCTACATTAAAATTGGTAGAGCTTTGTTCAATACCTGCAATTATAGGATCAAATCCTTCAGATAAAAAAGTAGTTTCATCCAACTTATATTGGATTGCTCCAGCACTTAATCCAAATGAAAGCATATTTAAATCGACAAAATTTCTTGAAAATAATATATGGTGAGCATAAGTTAAATATGCTCCATTCTGTGAATGGTATCCATTTTTATCAGCATAAAAAATAGCACCAACTCCAGATTTAGTTTCACCAATTCTTCCATTTACACTCATGGTTAAAAGTTTAGGCGCATCATCTTGCCCAAACCATTGTTGCCTTGCAGTAACCCTAATTTTAGCACAATCTGCAATACCTGCCATTGATGGATGAATCAAATAATAATTATCAGTTAAATAATCTGTATATATGGGCAGTCCTTCTTGTGCAGTAGTAACTTGTGTAAGTACAGAAATTATAAATAAAACAAAAATCCTTTTAAATTTCATACGTTTTTATTTCCAAGACAAATATAGTTTAATTTAAACGTCTCGATCTGTTAAAAATTATGTCTTAATGATAAAG
>JARRKS010000230.1:0-3307 GCA_037387865.1 Flavobacteriaceae bacterium | reverse complement strand
CTTTTGTAAATTGTATTTTTCTAATTGATAATAAGGAAAATCAAAAAGTCGTGTTATCTGTGTCATTAAACAATGTCTAGTTTGTAGACATGCAAATTAGGAAATAAAAAAGGATTTTTCAAACTATGTGAAAGGAGATGAAAAAGAACTTTTTATTGTTTTTCAATCCATTTTCTGGCATTTACAAATGCTTCCAACCAAGGCGAAACTTCATCTTTTCTGCCTTCCGGATAATGTGCCCAATTCCATTGGAATGTAGAGCGCTCTATATGTGGCATTGTCACTAAATGCCTTCCAGTTTTATCACATAGCATAGCTGTATTAAAATCTGAACCATTTGGGTTATGCGGATAACCTTCGTAAGCATATTTTGCCACAATGTTATATTGGTCTTCTGTATATGGTAGATTATATTTTCCTTCACCATGACTAATCCAAACACCTAACGTGCTTCCAGCAAGTGTTGAAAGCATCACAGAATTATTCTCTTGAATTTTAACCGAAGTAAAACTGCTTTCGTGTTTATGCGAATCATTATAGGTTAGTTTTCCGTGAATGTCATGCTCTGGATTTACCAAATCAAGTTCCATCCATAATTGTGCGCCATTACAAATTCCTACAGATAAGGTATCTTCTCTTTTAAAGAAATTTTTCAATGCTGTATTTGCTTTTTCATTATACTTAAATGCACCTGCCCAACCTTTTGCAGAACCTAAAACATCAGAGTTTGAAAAACCTCCAACAGCACCAATAAATTGAATATCTTCTAATGTTTCACGACCAGAAATTAAATCGGTCATATGTACATCTTTTACATCAAAACCAGCTAAATACATAGCGTTTGCCATTTCACGTTCAGAGTTGCTTCCTTTTTCACGAATGATGGCAGCTTTTGGTTTAGATGAATTTATCTTTGGACGTTTTCCAGTAAAATGTTTTGGAAAAATATATTGAAGTGGTTGATTTTTATAATTATCAAATCTATTTTGTGCCAAACCATTTGCGGTTTGTTTTTGGTCTAGTAGGAAAGAGGTTTTATACCACACATCTCGCAATCTTGAAACAGTTAGTGTGAAAACTTCAGCGTGATTAATGATACTTAATACGTCGCTTTCGGTTGTTTTTCCTATGTTGAAGAATTGAATATTAGCTTCAGAAAAAACGGTTTCAATTGAAGCATTTTTAGATTGAATAACAATTCCAGAATTTTCAGAAAACAAGAGTTTTATGGAATCTTTTTCAGCTAAATCAGTCACATCTAATTCTGCTCCTAAATTCACATCAGCAAAACATAGTTCTAAAAGTGTTGTAATTAATCCACCAGAAGCTACATCATGTCCAGCAACAATTTGCTCATCTACAATTAGTTGCTGAATGGTATTAAAAACGGTTTTTACATAAGCTGCATCTTGTACATTTGGCGTGTCTGTACCAATTTTATTAACGATTTGCGCAAATGAACTTCCACCTAATTTAAAACTATCTTGAGATAGATTGATGTAATAAATATCACCTTGATTTCTTTTGAAAACGGGCTCAACTACTTTAGAGATATTGTTACAATTGGCTGCTGCCGAAATTATAACTGTTCCTGGAGCAATCACCTCTTCATTAGGATATTTTTGCTTCATAGATAACGAATCTTTTCCCGTTGGAACGTTGATTCCTAAATCGATGGCAAACTCTGAAACTGACTCTACAGCTTGATATAAGCGCGCATCTTCACCTTCATTTTTACAAGGCCACATCCAATTTGCAGAAAGAGAAACAGAATGCAATCCATTTTTTAAAGGTGCCCAAATAATATTGGTTAAAGCTTCAGTAATACTATTTCTACTACCAGCTACAGGATTGATTAATCCAGAAATAGGCGAGTGCCCAATCGATGTTGCAATACCTTCTTTTCCATTATAATCCAATGCCATGACACCAACATCATTCAATGGCAATTGTAATGGTCCAACACATTGTTGTTTAGCCACTTTTCCACTAACACAACGGTCAACCTTATTAGTTAACCAATCTTTGCAAGCCACAGCTTCAAGTTGTAAGACTTGGTCTAAATAGTTTAAAATATCATCAGGATTGTAGCTAACATCGTCATAGATTCTTTTGATAGAAACATCATTCATAATGGTTTTTGGCGAGCTACCAAACATATCTTCCATAGCTAAATCCATTGGTTTATCACCTTTGGTTTTACTTTCAAAAGTAAATCTATCATCACCTGTAACATCACCAACTGTGTACATAGGTGAGCGTTCTCTATCTGCAATTTTATGAAGTGTTTCTATATGATTTTCGGCTATAACTAATCCCATACGTTCTTGAGATTCGTTTCCTATCAATTCTTTAGCAGATAATGTTGGGTCTCCAATAGGGAGTTTGTCCAAATCAATTTTTCCACCTGTATCTTCAACCAATTCAGATAAACAATTTAAATGTCCGCCAGCACCATGATCGTGTATAGAAACAATGAAATTCTCATCACTTTCTACCATACCACGAATTGCATTTGCAGCACGTTTTTGCATTTCTGGATTAGAACGTTGTACCGCATTTAATTCAATACCAGAAGCGAATTCTCCAGTATCTGCACTTGAAACTGCAGCACCTCCCATACCTATTCGGTAATTTTCGCCACCAAGAATCACAATTTTATCGCCTGTTTTTGGTGTGTCTTTCAGAGCTTGGTCTGATTTTCCATAACCAATACCTCCTGCCTGCATAATAACTTTATCAAAACCTAGTTTTCTGGAATCCTCTTCATGCTCAAAAGTTAATACTGAACCACAGATTAGTGGTTGACCAAATTTGTTTCCAAAATCTGATGCGCCATTTGATGCTTTTATTAAAATATCAATTGGTGTTTGGTACAACCAATGGCGTTCTTTTACTGCTTTTTCCCAAGACCGGTTTTCTTCTAATCGTGAATATGAGGTCATATAAACTGCTGTTCCAGCTAATGGTAACGATCCTTTTCCTCCAGCCAGTCTATCGCGAATTTCGCCACCAGAACCTGTTGCAGCTCCATTAAAAGGTTCAACTGTTGTTGGGAAATTATGCGTTTCCGCTTTAAGTGAAATCACAGACTCAAAATTTTCAGTCGTGTAGTAATCCGGAACATCGGCACGTTTTGGTGCAAACTGTTCTACAACTGGACCTTTTATAAATGCAACATTGTCTTTGTAAGCCGAAACAATATCATTTGGATTGGTTTCTGATGTTTTTTTAATGAGTTTGAATAACGATGTTGGTTGTTCTTCCCCATCTATTATAAAGGTTCCGTTAAAAATTTTATGACGAC
>JARRKS010000229.1:0-3318 GCA_037387865.1 Flavobacteriaceae bacterium | reverse complement strand
GCATTCAGACCAAGCTGTAAAAAGTTCTTCTTTAATTGGGCATTTAAACTCAACGATCAAATAATCTTCACCAATTATTTTGTTGTACCCAGGTGTCTCAAGAAAGTGCCTAAACGAATCGAACATAACTTAAGGTTCCAATAATTGAATATAAATTTAATGAATTTTATTTTGTTGATAAAATTCAATCATTTAGTAACGAGATTGGATTTATAAAAAGTAATTATATAAAAACTCATTAGCTGTAAGGCTAATTAAAACACCAAAGCATTATATTTAAGTTTGCGCCAACGGCAAAAGAGTCATAGTTGGCCACTTTATCTTGTTTTGGAAAATATGTAGGTTCACCATTGTTAAATTCATCCATATAGGTAACACCATATTTTAAATCGGCCCAATTATAGTCTGCAAACAAACCCATTGACAGGTTTTTACTAATTACTCTTTTGTAATATATACCTGTACCCCAACTAAAAGAACTTTTTTGGTCATAATCTGCATAAACATATTCTACTAATGGGTCATCTTCTAAATCGAATGTTGCATCCAGTTCTCTTACAAAAACTTTAGAACTAGGACCAGAAACAACTCCAGCAAGAAATTTAGTTCCGATAGCATTCTTACCAAAAGGAATCTGGAAATAAGGCCCAAAATAATACATTCTATTACCTGCCGACTGTGGTAAGACTTCAAATCCTAAAGCATTAAACTCTTGTTGCAATTCAGATTTAATGGTTGTAGGGAAACTTTGAAAACCTATTTCTGTTCCTAATCCAAAATTCTTATTGAAAAAATAAACGCCTTCAAAAGATATTTTATAGCCTCTCTTTGCTTCTAACCCTGGTTCGTTTTCTCCTGATGAATTTGTCAAACTTGCATAACCAATTTTAATTCCAATAAATGATGGTTTCGATTCATTTATCAGTCTGTTGGTTTCTTCAATTTCATTAACTCCTTTATCTTTCCACCATCCTTCATTTAAAAAATAGGCAAGCTCTGTAACACCAATACCAATACCTGCTCCAGCAAATACATCAGAAATCCAATGCCTGTTATTAAGTTGCCTAAAAACACCTGTAAAGGTTGCAAGTGTATAACCTGCAATACTATAAAAAGGGCTTCTATGTTTATACTCTTTATGAAAAATATGTGCGCCCATAAAAGCCGTTGCTGTATGTCCTGAAGGAAAAGAGTTGTTGCTTGATCCATCAGGTCTTGGTTCGGCAATACTGTATTTCATACCTTGAACTACAATTAAATTCAATCCAATTGCTGTTGCCATAGTTGTAAGTTTTCTTTTGGTTGTATGCTGACTCTTTATGCCGGCAAAATCAAGAGCATATGTGGCCACATAAGGTATATACTGTGTTAGGTCATCTATTGCATTATGAAAATCTGGAAGATATCTATTAATCTCATCTCGACGATAAACCTTAAAATCGGTGCTAAAATGCATGATGGTTCCTGCAGTTATTAAACCTCCTGCAACTAGTAAAGATTTACCTGTATCTGTTTTGTGCCATTTTACTTTTGTTTTGGTAGTATCTAAAAGCTTGAAGTAATTAACATAATAATTAGAAGTATCCGAAGCCAAGTTGAACTTTAAGTTACGTGAACCTGAATAATAGTTCAAATTAGGATAATTTGATTGATTAAGTTGAAAAGTATACTGCGCAAAACTTAAATTAAATACCAGAATGCAGAATAAGGATAATAATAATCGCATCACAAAAATTTTGTTAGCTAATGAATGTTAATGGCAACGAAACGTTTATCTTTAAAAAATAGACAAGTTTTTTAAGTTTTACAAATACAGTCTAAAATAACAAAAATCTTTAAAGGTTAGTACAATTTTACAACAAGGTTGGTGAAAATATTATTAAAAATTAACTGTTAAAACTATTTTCAACTATATGATATACAAATTCTTAAATCTTGTTCTCTTAAAAATTAGAATCTAAATTTCTATTAAAATAGCTATCAAAATCTTCAATAATTTTATATCTTTAATATGCTTTTTGCACGATTTATTTTTTAAATCATTTTAACTTCAATTTCAATAAAATTATCAATGAATATGAAATCTTTTTTATTACTAATTCTGAAAACTAATAAGCTCAAATTATTAGGTTCTACCCTGCTATTAATACTTGTATTAACTAGTTGCTCTCAAGACAATAAGGTTGAACAAAAAAATCTTACCGTTGTACAACAATATATTGATGCCGTTGAATCTCTGGATTACAGGACTATGGAATCTTTTTTGGATGAAAATTATATGGGATATGGTCCTTCCTATGGTGATTCTATAAACAAAACTGATGCTGTTGCAAGTTGGAAAAAAAGTGCAGAAACTTTGTATGAAAGTATAAAATACAATAAGTCTAGAAATATTGCAGTAACTGTTCCTGATGGAGAAAATAAAGGTGATTGGGTTTCAAATTGGGCTGAATTAAATATAACGTATAAAGACAATTTGGGTGAAGTGAATTTATGGGCAAACACTGTCTATAAAATAGAAAATGGAAAAATTGTTAAAACACTTACCTTTTATAACGAAGCTGATGCTCTAGAGCAATTAGGGTATGTATTTATTGATGTAGATAATCTTTAAAAAATAAAATAATGACTACTAAAAGAATAATTATTAATTTTCTAACATTGCTGATTTTTGCGTCATTCAATAACATTTTTTCGCAAGATAACAATGGTATAGCAAAAAGTTTAGGCTTATACGTTTTTCCTTCAAACAATCAAAATGCAGACCAACAAGCTAAAGATGAAATGGACTGTTTTACGTGGGCAAAAAACCAAACTGGAATTGATCCTCTTAATCCACCTAAAGTGCAAGCCGAACAAGTTAATAGAGGTCCTGATGGTTCGGCCATAAGAGGTGCTGCTGGTGGAGCTGCAGCAGGAGCTGCAATAGGTGCCATAGCTGGTGATACTGGTAAAGGTGCTGCCATTGGTGCAGTGGTTGGTGGTTTACGTGGAAATAGGGTTTCAAATGCTCAAAGACAAAATCAACAAGCTGCTAATAATCAATCTGCTGCTGCAAGTGAAAAAGCTATGATGGATAACTATAAAAAAGCATTTAGTGCCTGTATGGAAGGCAAAGGTTATACAGTTAAATAGATTTGAAAAGAAAACTATTAATAGTTATTGCTTGGAAACAAATTAAATTCTGATGATTTAAAATTATGTCCTATAAGTGGCTTAAATTGGAATTGTAAAACTTTTTGACGTTTAATATCCCTTAAATTAAAAAGGAGATCAATGATCTCCTTTTTAATTTAAGTCAATAAAAATTATGCTTTC
>JARRKS010000228.1:0-6419 GCA_037387865.1 Flavobacteriaceae bacterium | reverse complement strand
GTGAATAGCTCTTTTGGAAAAAACAAAGAACTAAATAGAATACATGTAATGCTGTAAAAAAATAACTCAAACCTATGCTTAAATAATTTTTCTTTCATAAACATTAATCATCCATAAGTGATTCGTTAAATTGATAATCTAAATACTTAATTCTAAAAAGAACACTATACAGTGAAGGTATAAATAGCAGCGTAATTATGGTTCCAAACAAAAGACCAACCATGATACTCACGGCCATACCTTCCCACATTTCACCTCCGCTTAAGTATAAAGGAATTAATCCTAAAACAGTTGTAAAAGTCGCCAATAAAATTGGTCTAAAACGTTGTAAACATGCAGCTATAATAGCATCTTGAATAGGTCGTTTAATCTCTATTTCTTCTATTTGTATTCTATCTATTAATACAATTGCATTATTGATGACAATTCCGGCTAATGAAATTACACCCAAAAATGGCATAAAACCAAAAGGTTCTTGGAATACTAACAAACCAATGACGACACCAATAATGCCCAAAGGAATTGTTGAAGCAACCATGAAGGTTTTTCTAACAGAATTAAATTGAATGATTAATAATAAAATGATAATAAATCCAGATAACGGTAAGTAGCCAATTACAGCTCCCATATTTTCAGCTGTGTTTTCAGCATCTCCTCCAAAAGCATAGCTATAATCTTCTGGCCAAGATTTGGAGTTTTCTTGAATCCAAGGTGTAATTTCTTTCATAATTGCAGAAGCGTTTCCATCTTCCCTTAATTCACTGGAAACAATAATGGTTCTATTAATATTCAAACGCTTAATTTTTGCATATTGCCATTCAGGAATAATAGTTGCTACTTGTAATAATGGCACACTCTTTCCGGTATTTTGCGCATAAATATTTAAAGTTTCAATAGATGCCAATGTTTGTTGCTGACTGGCATCACTTCTCATAACAATTGGAATTGATTTATCATCTTCTCTATATTCTCCGGTTTTAAAACCATCTAGAACGGTTTGTAAAGAAGTTGCTATATCTTGACTCGTTACTCCAGCCAATTGGGCTTTGCTTTGATCAATACTCACGACAAATTTTTTACTCTTTGGTCCCCAATCATCTTTTACATTTTTGGTACCATGTATAGAAGCTAATTTTTGCTTCACTTCTTCTGCTAATCTAGAGAGCTCATCAGGATTGTCTCCAGATATTTTTACCTCTATTGGTGTACCTCCTCCGCCAGAACCTAATAGACTTACTTTGACATCAGCATTTGGAAAGGAATTAAAGCAAAAGTCATCTAATTTTTTTACAATCATATTATTATAGACAGCATCAGAAATGTTTACAAGCATATGTGCATAACTGTCATCTGGCTCATCAGGAGAATAACCCAAATCATAAGATTCTGGGCCTTTACCAACATAAGCAGACCAATCTGTAACGCCATTTTCCCGTTTCATGTTCACTAATAAAGAGTCTTTTATGAAAGTTTCTATGTCTTCAACCAATTGTTGTGTAGCTTCAATTCTGGTCCCTTGAGGTAAATTAATATCTACTGTGACCATATTCCTGTCACTATCAGGAAAAAATATAAAGGCGATTTTTGTAAATCCAAATAATGAGAGTACAAACAAAGCAACAATGGATAGCAAAACAAGACGTTTATAAGCAAGCGCCTTTAAAATTAAATCTTTATACAAAATCTTTAGTTTGTTGATTATCTTATCAATAAAACCAGGTTTTTGCTCTGATTTCGGTTTTACTTTCAAAAACAAAAAACATAATAATGTTATCACTGTTAGCGCTATGATCCACGAAGAAAGGAGTGCTAAAGAAATGACTACAAAAATAGGACCCACAATATCTCCCATGGTTGACTCTGCTAAATAAAATGCCAGAAAAGCAGCAGAAGTTGTAAGTGTAGAGATTAATAAAGGTGTAAATAATTCACCACAAGCCTGAACTGCAGCATCTTTTCCACTTATTCCATTTTCCATTTTCACCATTATGGTTTCGGCAACTACTATGGCATTATCTACCATCATTCCCAAGGCCATAATTAATGCTGCTAAAGTAACTTGGTTAAGTCCCATGTTAATAGTTCCCATCAACATAAGCGTCATAATAGTAACCATAGGAATTAAACTTGCTATGATACTTCCTGTACGTAACCCTAAAAACAAGAGCATAACCACAAGAACTATAGTAATAGATTGAATCAGGTTCACTATAAAGTCACTAATCTTAACATCGATATAGGTATCTAATGATGCTAACCGTTTTAACTCTAATCCAACCGGTAATTTTTCCTGCCAATTCTTAACAACCTCATTTATGTCTTCACCTAACTTAATAACATTAGCACCTTCTATTAAACTAACATGCATTGATATTGCACGCTGTCCATTTACAGTAACAATTTGTGTTGGTGGATCTATATATCCCTTTTTTATACTTGTAATGTCTCCTAGATAAACCAATTGGGATCCATCACCAACTGGCACTAACGTATTTGAAATATCTTCAACCGAATTAAAATTTCCTGTTGGCTCTAATATAATACGTTCATCCTCTAAATTAACCTGTCCACCAGAACTTAAAATATTTGTTGCACCAATAGCACTTTGCAATTTGGAAGCAGACAATCCATATTCTTTTAATCTTGAATTATCAAATTCTACAAAAACACGTTCTTCTTGTGCACCACCTAGCTCTACTTTAGCAGCGAAATCAAGTTTGATAAGATCGTCTTTTATATCATCAACATATTCTTTTGCTTCAGCGTAAGAATAGCCATCAGAAATCAAACCAACAGCTATTCCAAAAACTTCACCTATACCGTCATCATCCAAATAGGGTACTACACCAGCAGGTAATCCATCTATCGATTCCAATTTTCGTCGTAATCTATCCCAAACTGCCTGCAGTTTTTCTGGCTTAACTTTATCCTTTAATTCGACAGTAACAACAGAAAGTCCCGACCTTGATGTACTGGAAACCTCTTTTAACTCTGGTAGTTCTTGGGCTACCTTCTCTACCTTATCAGTTACCAAAAGTTCAACACGTTCTGGACTTGCACCAGGAAATGATGATACAATGGTTGCTACCCTAACTGTATATGGCGGCATACTATCCCGAGATAAGGATTGGTACATCACAATACCCATTAGCAAAATGGTTGCTAAAACAGTTAGTGTAATTCTATTTCTTTCTATTGAAAATTTAGCTAAGAAAAACATATTGTCCATTGCCATCTTCTCCAACACCACTGGCTGGAATAATTAATTTATCCCTGGATAATTTATCGTTAGTGAATTCAAAATTGACATTAGCAGCCATTCCACTTTTTATCCTTTCGTCAGAATCTTTTATTGTTACAGTTACTGGATAGGTTGATGTATTAGCATCTAAAGCGGGAGCCACTTCAGTAATTACGGCATTAAAAATCTCACCTGGAAGTGCTGTAAATGTAACTTTCACTTTCATATCCTTTTCTACTGCATTAATAACAGACTCTGGTAATCCTAACGAAATTTCTATTGCAGTTCCGGCATTTAAAACACCTATGGCTTGACCAGGTGACACATTTTCATCTACTTCGGCACTCACCGAAGCAATAACACCATTTTCCGGAGCATGTAAAAAACCAAATTGTATTTGATCTTGTTGAATGGCTACACTTCTTTTTGCTGATTCGAAACTTGCAACCGCTGTTCTGTATGAATTTTTTGCAGCCTCATAATCGCTCAAAGAAGCACTTCCTTTTTCATACAATGTTCTAATTCTATTTAAGCTCAACTTTGCAGTGTTCATTTGTGATTCAGCACTATTTTTAGACTCTATAGCACTTTCATAACTCAATCGTGATTGAACATTGTCGAGTTTTGCTAAAAGCTGTCCCTTTTTTACTTGCTGACCAAGTTTCATATCAAGTATTGTAATAATCCCTGAATTCCTAAAACTCAAATTAATTATTTTTTCTGTTTTTGCTGTACCACTAAAACTTCTTGCTTTTTCACTTCCTAAATAAGAGACTTCCGTATATTTTACAGGTCTTAAATTTTCTTCTATAGGTTTTTCTTCCTTACAAGAAACACTACAGAACATGACGTATAAAATACTACATAATTGAACTGTTCTATTAAATATCATTTTTGACTTAATTTAAAATTGGTCATTAATTATTATTGGTATACTCTAAAAATCTACTTATAAATTCTTGCCGCTCTTCATCCGTTTGTAATAAGAAAAATGTTCCTAAAGAACGTTCTAACTGCATTGAACTTATAAGATAATTGTATGTCGCATTAGAACTTGCCAATTGTGCTTGCAAGTAATTATTTTGTGCATCCAACAACTGAACGATGTTAACAGCTCCATTGGCATACGATGTTTGGGTTAAATCCAATGCCTCTTTTGCCGTTTCCTCAAAGACTCTCGACAATTCAATATTTGCTATTTGATTGATTAGTTGTAATACAGCATCATTTATATTTTTCTGAATACTCAATTTTAAACTCTCTATACTGGTATTTAACTGATCTATTTGAACAGAAGCCTTTTGTTTATTAATGTTTTGTTTGTTTTGATTGAAAATAGGAAGAGAAACATTGACACCAACATTATAAAACCCGTCTGGAAGCGCATTAAATAAAGGTGGATATTCGGTACCAACTCCAGATCTACTAAATTCATGATTGTACTGCCCTTGTAATGCAATTGAGGGCAAAAATCTCCCTGAACCATAAAGACGTTCACTACGTTGAGATGCTTTTAAGTTATAATCCAGTAATTTTAATTCTGGAGCATTGCTCATAGCCTCCTGAACAAGAAAATCTATAAAAGGTTTTCTTAATGATGGGTCATCTAAAAAAACACCAAGCCGTTTATAATTGTAATTGCTAAACAAACCTTCTTTAAGTTCTGCGTCTTCAACATCGATTTTTGTGTCTATCGGATTATTTAAAAGTTCATTCAATACATTAAAACCTTGCATTAATCTATTAAAGGATTCGAGCATAGTTTGTGTATTTTGAGATGCTTCACTTTTAAATCGAAGAACATCTGATTTGCTGCTTTGTCCAGCTTCAAAATTATGTTCTGCAATGCGTAAATTACGTTTGGTAAGCTCTAAATTCCTGTTTTGAATGATATAATTAGACTTTAATATCAATGCATTAAAATAAGCTGTAGAAACATTAAAAACAGTATTTAAGGACTCACTGTTGTAACTCTCTTTTTGAGCCTGCTGCAAAGATTTCTGAATGCTAATATTAGCATTGGAAACTTCTGAAAAAATGGTCTGATTAAGTGTTATATTACCCGAAGTAGAAACTTCAGGATTTTGTCCATTAGACACTTCAGCCAGATCAGGATCTATATAAGCTCCTGAAGCAGAAACAAAAACATCTGGTAGGTAGTTACTCTTTGCTAATCTTACATCCTGTTCTGCCAATAAAGTATCTTGTGAGCTCACCTTTAATTGCAAGTTTTCTGAAATCGCTTCTCGCATAGCATCTACTAGACTATATGTCTTATCGGCATAAATTTTTGCTGAATTCCCAATTAAATTAGTTGTAGCCATCAAGCTATATCTTAAAGGTATTCCTAATTTATCTGCAGTATTAAAATTTATAGTAAGGTTTCGTTCCATATCTAGAACAGAAGAAGCTGAATAGAATTCGTCACTGACAACAATAGCTTCTACATTCAGTGCTATTCGCCTAAAAAACTGATCTATTTCAGATTCGTTATGGTTAGTAGCAAGCAACCCTTGTTCTGTATTATATAGTGGTGTTGTAGCAAAGGACCCTATTTTTTTATCGATTAACACCTTTGCCAATCTAGAAACCTCATCTGAATTCAGATAAAATGATCCCAATAAATATATAGCATCAAAACCATCAACTTTACTAATACGATCCTCTAAAGATTCAAAGGGAACTATTTCAGTATCAAAATCTAAATCGTTCTTAAAACCGTTGAAAGTATTTTCAATATCTGACGCATTCATGTATGAATTTTCAACAATTACACCAACATGCTTTGCCGAAGTAATTTCATGTAAGGCCTTTAAATCTTCCTCATAGTCTTGAACAGCTGCAATCATCGTAAAATTTTCAATTGTTTCCGAACTGTTGAATGGTGGTTTGTTTATTAATTCTTTATTTATAGATCCAAAAAGGATAGTCGGCTTTTCGTAGCTCTCAAGGTTTGTTAAAACCGTATTATTAGTAGAACCAAAAGCTATAATAATATCTACTTCATTAGATAGAAGTTTATTGTAATTTTGTCTTGCAAGATTTAGATCAAAATTATTAATTAGCCTATTGTCTTTAGAGAACCTGATTTCTGCATCTTCACCAACTACAGCTATAATTTCAGTTTCTAAATCATCTAGTATGGCATCAAGCTCTGCATTGGTTTTGTCAAGTAAAA
>JARRKS010000227.1:0-3325 GCA_037387865.1 Flavobacteriaceae bacterium | reverse complement strand
AATATTAGCACTTAACCAATATGTTTGACCATTATAGTCCTTTAAAACCTGCTCTGAATAGGAATCTCCAAGTTTATCTGGGTTCATAGAAGCATACTTTGTTTTGTGAAAAGAGTATTTTAAGGTAATTCGTTGCTCATTCCACAATAATTCTTGCGAAATATAGAGTCCAGATCCTACTCCATTAGCCACAACATCTCCCCATGAAAATCCCCATTCTTCAGAAAAACCATCGAGTACCTCAACAGTAGTTAAAAATACAAAACCTAGTGTGCCACCATAAATAAGTTGTTCTTTTTTATTAACACCACTCCAATTCAAAACATTAGCACCATATTTCCCTAATTGATATGATGTAAACACATGTCCGAGCTTATCCATTTGAAGCCACTCTTCGTTATCATTTATAACATGAAATTTTGATCTTTCATAATCACTGTACCAAAGTTCATTTAAACCTATCAATGAAATTGTAGCCAAACTAGCTTCAGTAATAATAACAGCATTCCTTCTAGAGGTGTTTAAAGTATCACTTGGTTTTAAAAAATTGTTGATTTTTGTTTGTGAAAACGTATTAAAAGAAAAGACAAATAAAAAGATGCAAATACAGTATTTTGGATATTGCATTATCTTCTTATTCCTTGTCTGTTAATCCAATTTACGTATTCCTGTCTATTTCTATTATGTTGTGACAATGTCTTTGCGAATTTGTGATATCCAAAACGGTTAACATCAACAACAAAATAATAGTAACTGTGTTTTTCGTAATTCAGAACAGCTTCAATCGAAGAAATATCTGGCATGGTAATTAAGCCAGGTGGCAAACCAGCATATTTGTAAGTATTGTAAGGAGAATCGAGCTCTAGATCTTTATAGAGAACCCGTTTTATGGTTTGGTCAAAATCACCACTTTTGTCTTTTATGGCATAAATAACTGTTGGGTCTGCTTGTAATGGGATACCTCTTTTTAACCTATTGACATAAACTCCAGCAACACGAGGCCTTTCATCTATTTTAGCAGTTTCTTTTTGAACAATCGAAGCTAATGTAATGGCTTCGTTTGGTGTTAAATTTATATTTTTTGCTTTTTCTATTCTACTATCGTTCCAGAATTTATGGTATTCAGATAGCATTCGATCTCTAAACTTATCAGCTGTTGTATTCCAGAAAAATTCATAGCTATTTGGTATATACATCCCTAAAGCCGTTCTTTTATTAAAATCATTGTTTTCTAAAAACGTTGAATCTAACATTGAAGTAAGTATTGCAATACTATCGGCTTCAATTTGGTTTGCAATACGGCCTGCTAAATCTTGTAAAGTCTCCTGATAATTGAAGGAAAGTTTGATTGGAATATTATTGCTTCTGATCGAATTAATAATATCATTATTGTTCATTCCTTTTTTAATAATATATCGCCCAGCTTTTATATTAGATACATATTGCTTTCTATTTGCCAGAGCATCAAAAGCATCCATATCCTTTATGTATGGAAAGACAATTTCTCTAACATCCTGGTAGCTTGAGTTTGTTGGAATATAAATGTAAACCTCATTATCTTCAAAGGCTGTATTGTCCACGAGCATAGTATTATAAACATAATGCGCAAAGTAGGCAGCTACTATAATACCTAAAAGCGCAATGACAACTAAAATTCTTTTGATATACATTTACTTATTGATACGTTGAAATAAATACTCATTTTTAAATGCTTTGTTGGAAAAGTTCCAGTCTTTTTTCAATCCTACTTCCTCAAATTTCTGACTCTTAAAAAGTTTGATGCTTGCTTCATTGACTTCTGAAACATTACAATATACTTGATGCAGATTTAAATGTTTAAATCCATAACTAACAAGCAGTTCTAGTGCTTCTGCACCATAACCTTTTCCTCTATCTTTTGAATTCTTTATGATAATGCCAATACCTGCTCTCTTATTTTTAAAATCAAAGTCAAAAAAATCTATCAAACCCAAAGGTTCATCTTTATAACTAGAAATAACTAACCTCAATTGTTTTACTTCATATATGTCTTTATGAGCATTTTCTAAATACTGTTTAATAACATACCTTGAATATGGTGTTTGGGTAGAACTTAATTCCCAGAAATCTTCATTGTTTTCTAATTCGAAAATAAAATCCAAATCTTCTGGTTCAAGTGCTCTTAAATAAATATGTTTTCCTTTGAGTGTTACCATGAAAACTGTCCTTTATATACAAATTGAGCTGGCCCAATTAACCACACATTAGTATATTTTCCTTGATTATTATCAAAACATACTTTTAAATCTCCTCCTTGAGTTTTTAGAGTAATTAGGTTTTTTTCAGTCTCACCTATAAAGTGCATCGCAATTGCTACTGCGGTAACACCTGTACCGCAAGACAAAGTTTCGTCTTCTACTCCTCTTTCGTAGGTTCTTACAGAAAAATCGTTGTTGTTTAATGGCTCAACAAAATTAACATTAACACCTTCTTTTTTATACACATCACTATATCTAATTGATGAGCCTTCAGTTTTAACATCTAATTGCTTTAAATTATCATGAAATATAACATGATGTGGTGAGCCAGTATTTAAAAAAACAAAATCATCACTCCTTTGAATACCTTGAACATCTTGCATTTGTAATTTTACTTCATCGTTATCTATAATAGCATGATGCAAACCGTCTATAGCCTCAAAAGTGGCTTCTTCTTTAATTATTCCCAAAAATTTTGCAAACATTACAATACAACGACCACCGTTGCCACACATTGTGCTTTTATTTCCATCAGCATTATAATAAACCATTTTAAAATCAACAGAATCATGATTTTCTAGCAAAATCAATCCATCAGCTCCAATGCCAAAACGTCGGTCACATAAGTATTTGATAAGTTTGGTATTATTTTTGTCGAAATTTTCCTGACGATTATCAATAATCACAAAGTCATTTCCAGTTCCTTGATATTTGTAAAAAGTTTGTGTCATAATTTTCCACAAATATATAAATATTAAACTGGATAATGGATTGTTAAATCATCGTTAAAGTTGATGTTAAATAGTCGTTAAAGTGATTTTGAAAACTCAATAAATATTTAATTTTAATCGTTATAAATTTTAAACTTAAACTGTTTTACATTATGAAAAAGATTTTTGGATTAGTACTTGTTTCAGCATTAGGTGGAATTTTAACTTTAAGTGCATACAAGATTTTTTTGGAGCCTAAAAATGAAATGGTTTCTACAACAAATGTTCAACCAACCTTTTTACCAACAAATAATACAGTAACTAGCTTGTATGATGCTGTTCCAAGTAATTTTACAGAAGCGGCAGAAAAAGCTGTTC
>JARRKS010000226.1:0-4720 GCA_037387865.1 Flavobacteriaceae bacterium | reverse complement strand
TTGACTTCTTTTTCATCTTTATCAAAAAAACGATAACCCAAAGCAGTCGCCATACCAATACCACAATCGTTTGTAGCGCTTCCTCCAATTCCTAAAATAATGGTTTTTGCGCCTCGATTTATTGCATTTAAAATAGCCTGTGATGTTACAAATCCGTTATATGGAAAGAATGGAGCAGCTCATGTATATGCAAAACAAAAAGGAGCAACACCTGAAGATATAGGTATGTTGGATAAAGGTCTAGAAAGTTTTTCAAACATTATTGATATACATTTTAATATCAAGTCTCAAAACTTCAAAGGCGCTGGTGCTGCTGGTGGCATGGGAATTGGCACACATGTTTTTTTGAATGGAGAATTAAATTCTGGTATTGAATTGGTAAAAGAGATAGCTCAATTTGACAAACAAATAAAAAATGTCGATTGGATTATTACTGGTGAAGGTAAGTTAGATTCACAAACATTATCTGGAAAAACGATAACAGGTATAATAGATTCTGCAAAAAAAGAAAGTATTCCTATTGCGGCTTTTTGTGGCAACATTGAAAATGTATCTTTAGACAAACTTGGAATTTCGTATGCTGATTCAGTGATGAGATTATCTAATAACCTTGATGATGCAATGGAAAATAGTTATAAATATGTGACTGAAATAGCGAAAGATTTCGCTAGTAAAATCGATAAAATTTTATAGATTATTTCTTATCAGGATTCAATAAAATAGCATAAATCTGAATGCCAAAACCAATAAGAATAAGTGTTGGCGCTAAACGAATTCGTCTAAAATTAAAGATTTCAGGATTAAAGACATTTGGGTCATCACTACCACCACCAGACATTAATATAAATCCTAGAGCAATAAAAACCAATCCAATAAACATGAACTTGTAATTTTTCTTTCCAAACACAAATTCACTTTTTGCCTGTTCTTTTCGTTTCTTTTCTCCCATAAATAAGATTTATAAATGCAAATTAAAGGTTTTATTTCACATCTTAATGTTAATGAATTTAAAACTTATTGATAATACAACTGGTCTGTATTCAAATTTAAAAAGCGTTGTGTAGCCAAATGTGTACTAAACCATGTAATTAAAATACCCAAGCCAAAGATTATAATAAATAGTGATGCAATTAAAACAGGCGAGCTTAACAATTGTAATTCAGGGAATGTTTTATTGACATAAAATAAAACAATTGCCATACCTATAAGGGCTAAAACAGCACCAATAATGCCT
The DNA here is from genome assembly GCA_037387865.1 of Flavobacteriaceae bacterium. Taxonomy (GTDB): domain Bacteria; phylum Bacteroidota; class Bacteroidia; order Flavobacteriales; family Flavobacteriaceae; genus Gilvirhabdus. The sequence goes on along the minus strand of JARRKS010000226.1, from coordinate 3,486 downwards.
AATTTCACGCTTTTCCAAACAAAAGGTCGTCTTATAAACTGTTTAGTAGCACCAACCATTTGCATGGTTTTAATGGTGAAACGTTTTGAATATACCGAAAGACGTATCGAACTATTTATAAGTAACACAGCTATCAACGTAAAGATGCCACTTAATATGAGTACCCAAAAGCTGATTTTCTTAACATTGTTGTTCATTAAGGTTACGAGATCGTTGTCATAATTTACTTCGTCCACAAAGTTTTTGGTTAGGGTTTCAGTTGAAATTTCTTCCAATTGCTCTGAAGTCACATAATCTGCCTTAAAATGTACATCGATTGAGTTTTGCAACGGATTGTAACCTACAAAATCCATAAAATCTTCACCATTTTTTTCTTTCATAAATTCAGCAGCCTGTTCTTTGGATACGTATTCCGTAGATTTTACATAATCGGCCATAGCAAGACTTTTCTCAAGTTGCTTAATTTCTACCTCTTTTGCTGAATCTTTCAAATAGATGGTCATGACCACTTGCTCTTTAAAATGGTCTGCTACTTTTTTGGCATTTAGAATAAGTAATCCTAATACGCCTAATAAAAAAAGCACTAAAGCAATACTTAAAACAACTGAAAAATAAGACGTAATTAACCTGCGTTTTTGATACGTTTCAAACGATGAACTCATATAATGTTTTCATTAATGATGTAAAAATAATAAAGTATCTTTAATCTTAATTTATAATAACTCAAACATATGAACATTGTTGTATTTGGTACTGGAGGTGTTGGAGGATATTTTGGAGGAAAATTAGCAAAGGCAGGTTTTAATGTCACGTTTATTGCACGAGGAAAACATCTTGAAGCTATTAAAAACAAAGGGCTTCAGGTGAAAAGTATTTATGGAGATTTTACGGTTAACCCAAAAGTTACAGATGATATTTCTCAAATTAAAAATCCAGATTTAATTATTCTTGGTGTAAAATCTTGGCAAGTTATTGATGTGGCAAAGCAGATAAAACCTATAATTCATGAAAATACAATTGTACTACCACTGCAAAATGGCGCAGATAATGCAGATCAGTTACGTTCGGTTATAGATGCTAAACACGTTCTTGCAGGATTGTGTAAAATTGTAAGTAAAGTTGAATCTTACGGAATCATCAATCATTTTGCATTTGACCCTGAAATTGTTTTTGGAGAATATGATAATTCAAAAACCGAACGCGTTAAAAACATAAAAACCATTTTTGATAAAGCTGGTTTTAACAATACGATTTCAGACGATATTCATCTAGATATTTGGAAGAAATTCTTATTTATAGCTACAATTAGTGGTATTGGAGCTATTACAAGAGTAGTTTTTGGTGATTTCAGACACGATGAAGATATAAGACAAATGCTCTATCAAACTGCATATGAAATTGTATCTATAGCAAACGCTAAAGGCATTGCTTTAAACAATTCGCATATCGAAATGGTTATGGGTGTTATCGATAATCTAGATTATAATACCACGGCTTCAATGCAACGTGATATTATGGATGGCAAACCAAGCGAGCTGGATAATTTTAATGGTTATATTGTAAGAATGGGAAAGGAACTTCATATTTCTACACCTGTAAATAGTTTTACCTATCATTGTTTATTGCCTCAAGAAAAGAAAGCAAGAAAGGGACTTTAAAGGTTTTATAGTCTTTCAATTTACCGTAAATTTGCGCTTTCAAAAGTAGAAGAGTAGATAATGAAATACCATTTCAACGAGATAGAAAAAAAGTGGCAGGACTATTGGGCACAGCACCAAACTTTCAAAGCTGAAAATAATTCTGACAAGCCAAAATATTACGTACTGGATATGTTCCCTTATCCAAGTGGAGCAGGTTTGCATGTTGGTCATCCACTAGGTTATATCGCTTCAGACATTTATGCACGTTTTTCATTCGATTGGTCTCGCGAAGTAAGGACTAGTGATCCAAAATATTATAAATGGACACAATGGATTTTCATTCAATTGTTTGAATCTTATTATTGTAAAGATTTAATTCAAGCAAGACCTATTTCCGAATTAATAACAGTTTTTAATCAAGAAGGAAATTTAAGAATTAATGCAGCTTGTGATGAGGATGTAACTCTTTTTTCAGCAGGTGAGTGGAAGGTTTTTACTTTTAAAACTCAACAGGAAATTTTATTAAAGTACAGGCTAACTTATTTAGCAGAGACTGAAGTCAATTGGTGTCCTGCGTTAGGAACCGTTTTAGCTAATGATGAAATTATCAATGGCGTTTCAGAACGTGGAGGCCATCCTGTTATTAGAAAGAAAATGACACAATGGAGTATGCGTATTTCAGCTTATGCTGAACGACTACTTCAAGGTTTGGAAACTATAGATTGGACAGACTCACTTAAAGAGAGTCAACGCAACTGGATTGGAAAATCGGTTGGAGCATCTGTAACTTTCAAAGTCCAAAATCATGATGAAGTCATTGATGTATTTACAACAAGGCCTGATACTATTTTTGGAGCAAGTTTTATGACTTTGGCTCCAGAACACGAATTGGTGTCACGAATCGTGACAGATAATCAAAAAGATGAGGTAAATGCATATATAGATGCAACCGCAAAACGCAGCGAACGTGATAGAATGGCAGATGTAAAAACCATTTCTGGTGCATTTACAGGAGCTTATGCAGAACATCCGTTTACCAAAGAGCCTATTCCAATCTGGATTGGAGATTATGTATTGGCTGGCTATGGAACAGGAGCTGTGATGTCTGTACCTTGTGGTGACCAACGTGATTATGATTTTGCAAAACATTTTAATATACCAATTCCAAATATTTTTGAAGGCGTCGATTTTTCTGAAGAAGCTTTTGCATATAAAGAAAAAACCATTATTGCCAACAGTGATTTTTTAAATGGCTTGAATTATAAAAAAGCGACCAAAAAGATCATTGAAGAATTAGAGAAAATTGGTCAAGGGCAAGGAAAAACCAATTACCGTTTGCGTGATGCAGTATTTAGTAGACAGCGATATTGGGGTGAACCTGCGTGATGCAGTATTTAGCAGACAGCGATATTGGGGCGAACCGTTTCCTGTGTATTATGTCGATGGACTACCACAAATGATTGATGAAAAGTATCTACCAATCACCTTACCAGAAGTAGAAAAATATCTGCCAACCGAAACAGGCGAACCACCATTAGGAAATGCTACAGTTTGGGCTTGGGATACTCAAAATAATGAAGTGGTATCAAATGATTTTATTGATAACAAAACAGTTTTTCCATTAGAGTTGAATACCATGCCTGGTTGGGCAGGAAGCTCGCAGTATTTTAATCGTTATATGGATCCTAATAATGATGCCGAAATCTTTTCACAGGAAGCCATTAATTATTGGCAACAGGTGGATTTATACATTGGCGGAAGTGAGCATGCCACAGGACACTTATTATACTCTCGTTTTTGGCAAAAATTCATGTATGACCTTGGTTTAGTGCCATATGATGAGTAC
>JARRKS010000225.1:0-3341 GCA_037387865.1 Flavobacteriaceae bacterium | reverse complement strand
GGTAAATAGAAAATTGATGTGCAATTTAAAATAGATAAAACAGGAAAAATTACAGATATTAAGACTCGTGCTCCGCATCTAAAATTAGAACAAGAGGCAGAACGTGTTATTAAAATCATTCCAGAAATGACACCTGGTAGACAAAGCAATAATAACGTTAGTGTTATGTATACTCTGCCCATAATTTTTAATGTGCAGGATTAAAACAAACTTCAAACAAAACCGTTATATTATTGGTAGCGGTTTTCTTAGCCTGAATTTACTTCAGGTTAATTATAGTTAATTGTATATTTAGAAACAGATACTATATTTAAGTAATATAAGAATCTAAAAAAATAGTATCTTTCTGCCTGAAACCAATTCTATAATAAATACATGAAGAAACTCATTGTTTTTATTCTTCTAATTTTTGAATTACATACCTACGCACAAGAAGCATTACAACTGGATAAAGCTCCAGTGTTTTTAGACTGTGAAAATATTGAATTTGATGCGCTTCAAAACTGTTTTGATAATAAGGTATTCTCTTTAATTTATGAAAACCTAGAAGTACCACAGAAGGTTTTTGATGAAAACTATTCAGGTAAATTGGTGGTATTATTTGAAGTTGATAAAGAAGGAAAATTTAGAGTGCTTTATACAGATGCTATGTATCAAGAGTTAAAGGATGAAGCATTACGTGTTTTTTCTGAATTTCCAAAAATCAAACCCGGCACATATAATGGAAAGCCAACTTTCAAACAATATTCTATGGAAATTAATATTCCGTTAGAAAAGCAACAAGTGGCAACTAAAGATTTAGGTGAAGTAGATAAAAGTGAAAACTCACTGCTAGAACAACAAGCTAAAAACGAGATAGATAGTGTAAATCAAACCTTAACGCCATACAAAGATAGAGAGTTTAAGAGCCAGTTAAATATTCCTTTTACACATAGTTTCTATTCAAAATTTGACAGAAGTATGAATATTGTCGGCTCAAATAGTCATACTGCAGCCAAACCTTTTTTGTATGATGAAGTTTCAAACTATTATAATTTTGAAACTGAAAAACAATCCTTATTACAGGACAGAAAAACTTGGGCAGGAAGAAAATTATGGAATGAACACTTGGTGCAACTTCAAGGAAATGATTATTGGTTTACTATAGATCCCATTTTCGATTTGCAGGTTGGAAAAGATTTTGACGCGGATTTTGATACAACTTTTAACAATACAAGAGGGTTTTTAATTCAAGGTGGATTGGGTAAAAACCTTAATTTCTATTCATCATTTTTTGAAAGTCAAGGCAGGTTTGCACAATATGTAAATGGCTATGCTGAGAGCTTGAAAGCTTACGGTCCAGATCCCGCTATTATTCCTGGCAGAGGTATTGCAAAAGCATTTAAAGATGATGCATATGATTATCCTGTAGCAGAAGCATATTTATCTTATACACCTGCAAAATTCATTAATCTTCAGTTTGGACATGGCAAAAATTTTATTGGAGATGGTTACCGTTCGCTATTTCAGAGCGATGTTGCCAGTCCACATCCTTTTTTTAAAATAAACACGAAGTTTTGGAAAATAAAATACACTAATACTTGGACATGGTTAAAAGATGTTAGACCTGAAGTAGTTGAAGATGATGCCTTTTTAACAAAATATATTGCTAACCATTATTTAAGCTGGAATGTTTCAAAGAGGTTGAATATTGGATTATTTGAATCAGTTATTTGGGCCAACACTAATAATAGGGGCTTTGACATTAACTACCTAAATCCAATAATATTTTTTAGAGCCATTGAATTTGAAACAGGTCAAGGTGCAGGAAATGCCATTTTAGGTGCTTCAGCTAAATATAAAATAAATGATAATATAAATCTTTATGGACAGTTTATTCTTGATGAATTCTCTTTGAATGATATTAAAGGGGGAGAAAAAAGCTGGAAAAATAAATATGGTTATCAGATAGGAGCAAAATATTACAATGCCTTTAAAGTTAAAAACTTAATGCTTCAAGCCGAGTATAATAGAATAAGACCTTATACGTATTCGCATAACACCATTGTGCTAAATTATGGTCATAATAACCAATCTATGGCACATCTTTGGGGAGCAAACTTAAGCGAATTAGTATTAATTGGTCATTATTATTATAACCGCTGGTTCGCTGATGCTAAATTCATATTTGGAACTAGAGGTTTAGATTTTAATGATGGAACAGATAATTTTAGTTATGGTGGTGATATATACAGAGATTATAACGATAGACCTAGTGATACTGGCATTGAAGTTGGACAAGGCAATAAAACAAAAACCTTTTATGCCGAATTACAATCAGGATATGTAATCAATCCTTCTACAAATTTGAAGCTGTTTACCAATATTAGCTATAGGAGTTTTAATCCAGAAGCGCAAACACTTACAAAGTTTGATAACAATACGTTTTGGATAAGTATAGGCATTAGAACAGACCTGTTTAATTGGTATTTTGATTTTTAGTTTTTATGAATTCAGGGAATTTAAGTGTTTGACTTTTTCAAAAAAATAGTCGAACTTCGTTTAACTGCTGATATAAATAACTAAAAAAGTACATATCAAATATTGTGCTACATTATGAGCAACCATTAGCATATGATCAAATTCTTCCGAAAAATACGCTACAGCTTCATGAGTGAAAATAAAACAGGTAAATACTTAAATTATGCAATTGGAGAAATTGTTCTTGTTGTTATTGGAATTTTGATCGCATTACAAATCAATAACTGGAATACAGATAGAAAAAATGACACAATCAAAAGAATTTATTACTCTCAAATCTTACAAGACTTGGAGAAAGATGAAGCTCTAATGATTAAAGGTAATGACTTAATCGATTCTTTTTTTGAGAGGCTAAAGTCTTATCAAGAAACGTTTAGAAAAAATGAAATTCCACTGTGGGAAGCTACCATAGAAATAGGAAAGGTGTTTTCAACTGAAACAATTCAAGGATCAAATTTCGAGGCTAACACCAATACTATTACCTCTTTAATAAATACTGGCGATATTAAATTAATTCCAATAGAAATTAGGAATATGCTTCTAGATTTCAAATACAAACAATCAGGTTTAATTGATTATATAAAATCACAAAGTATTATAATTTCTAATGCCAGTATAGCTACACAAAAACTTTATGGAGGAGCAGATCTGCCAACTAGAATTAATAATCCACCCATATTGATAAAGTATTTTAATGAAGAAAAAATTGCACTCAAAAGCTTTCTTGAATTAGAAACGCTTTTATATGAGGAATCTCTTCTACTAAAAAATGCAAAAGAACGAAGCGAAAAATTGATTCGAGATATTGAGCGTATTAAAAA
>JARRKS010000224.1:0-3373 GCA_037387865.1 Flavobacteriaceae bacterium | reverse complement strand
AAAAAAGAAAACCATTTATAATAAGTCATAAATTGACTCAAAATATAAGAATTATGAAAGTATTAAATTTGTTTTTAATCTATTTCATTGTCGCAAATAGCGTAGCTTTTGGGCAATTAAGAGATGAATTGGAAATCAAACAATTGGAAAAACATTGGACTGAATTGCTTAATAAGGGAGATACAACTTCGTTATTAAAAATCTGGTCTGAGAAATACGTTGTAAACAATCCAAATGGTAAAATTGTAACCCCGAAAGAAATAGTTGCACTTATGAAAAGTGGACATAAATTTCCGGCAGTTGAAAGAATAATTCAGAAAATCACGTTCAATCAAGACATTGCAATTGTGATGGGCAAAGAGTTACAACAACCGGAAAATATGACCCCTAATCATGATAATTGGATTCCGAGAAGATTCACTAATGTCTGGATAAAAACCAAAGAAGGATGGCAACTAGCGGCAAGACAATCAACCCAGGTTATTTCGCAATAAATATGATATATGATATAAATTATACTTCTACTATTTTATCCTAAATTGAACAATATGAAAATTTTAACTTTATCAGTATCCTTTCTCTTTTTAGTAATTACCATACAAGCACAAAACCAAAGTAAAGTGTTCGATTCAAAAACACTTCAAAGCAATATTTTGAAAATGGAACGTAAGTATTCGATTTATCTGCCAGAAGGTTATGAGTCGTCTGAACTCACGTACCCAGTCCTATACCTATTGCATCCGGCAGGTCCGTCTAATACTATTCCAAATCAGCAATCATGGTACTATTATGGAGGATTAAAACAATATTTGGATAAAGCTATTGAAAATGGTGAAATTACACCAATGATGGTTGTAACACCTGATGCCAACTTCGAAACCAAAAGAATCAGTTATTGGAATGACCCTGAAGGTGATTTTAATTTTGAAGATTTCTTTTTTGAAGAATTTATACCATACATAGAAAAAAATTATCGTTGTAGAACAGATAGAGATAGTAGAGGAATTGCAGGTGCGTCATTGGGAGGAGCAGCAGTCATACAATATATCCAACACCACCCTGAAAAATTTTCTGTTGCTTGTGCATTGGCTGGTGCTGTAAGAAAATATGATTACGAATATTTGAGAAAAAGGTATCCGAATGTTAATGAAAAAGAATTGATGGAATGGTATAAACCGTATGATGTTTTTGCGTATTATGAAAATTTGCCTGATGATACAGAGAGTAGGATAAAGTTGTATATCAGTTGTGGTGATGATGACCACTTATCCCCGAATAATGTAATGTTACATACTGTTCTTAAAAAGAAAGGTATAGAACATGAATTTAGGATTCAAAATGGAGCACATGATTGGAGTTACTGGCGTTCTATTACTCCAGAATTTATAAAATATATATCGGATTCATTTCGTAAATAAATAATATAATGATGCAACTATCAATGTTTGGATAAAAATAAAAGGGATGAAAATTAGTTGAGAGATGGTTTTCCTGGTTAATACTCAATAGATGGATAAAAAATTTATTGATAAAAAGCGAACATAAAACACAGTACATATTGCAGGGCGGGGTTTGGTGGCACGCCAACTGCAGATTCTCGCATCGCTGTTTAGTGTCCTTCGGACAGGAACGCTCTCTGAAATCCGCCCCGGCAACATATACCAACCGTTGCCAGTAATTAAGCTCTTTGAGGAAAAAGTAGTCTTAATGAGAAATTATTTTAGTATGTCAAAAATGAAAATATTATCAATAATGAAAATTCTATTTCCCTTTATCCTATTAACATCTCTTCTTTTTGCTTTTTGTAACGATGCCAAGTCTCAAAATGAAATACCTGTAGTACAATCAGGGCAGACTTATGATGTAGTCGTTAAAGAGGACATTGTATATGCTGAAGCACTGAGTCATGATAGCATTAATAGTGCCAATGCTACCACTATACCTTTAAAGTTGGATGTGTACGTTCCAGATAATGAGTTAGAAAACAGACCTGCTTACATGTTTATTCATGGCGGAGGTTTTAAAGGCGGTTCAAAGCAACAATCACATATAATCAATTTGGCCAATTATTACGCATCAAGAGGTTGGGTATTTATCTCCATTGATTACAGGCTAAAGAAAGATAATGGAACAGTACCAGAAGAATGGGTTGATGGTGCAAAAAACCAAAATGTCCCCATAGATAGACTAGCACCCATATACCCCGCACAGCGAGATGCTAAGGCAGCACTACGTTGGATAGTTGGCAATGCCGACACATATAATATCAATACAAACTATATTTCAGTGGGAGGAGCTTCAGCTGGTGCTATTACAGCAATAACCATAGGTATATCAAATCCAGAAGACTTTAGAGATGAAATTGATACCAATCAAGACCCAACCCTTGCTAGCACAAATCTGGAGCAATCCTATCAAATAAGGACCATAGTTGACCTATGGGGATCAAAAGTTGCATTGGATATAAATGAAAAGGTTTTCGGCCATCACCGATTTGATAGCAACGATCCATCATTATTTATTGCACACGGAACTGACGACCCTCTAGTGCCCTTCAGTAGTGCTGAAGATTTAAAATCTATTTATGAAGCCAATGGAGTGCCTCTTGCCTATTACCCATTAGAAGGAGCGGGACACGGTGCTTGGGGTGCGAAAGTAAAAAATAAAAGCCTTGCTGAATTATCTTTTGATTTTATCGTCGAACAGCAAAATTTAATCGTAAAATAGAATGAAACTACTGGCAACATTTTGTATGAAGTAATGGCAGGGAAAGTGCCAAATGTCAAGGTTTGTAGTCCGCTTAAACTGCATACATTTTGGCAAGCAAGAAGCATGCATTCTGCCACTACTCATACAATTTATCGTTAGGCAGCATTATATTAAATTCGTCTAAATCAAATGAAAGGGAAATTATTAGCAGGCAAGGGAATTTCGACAATTAAAGGCGAAAAGATAAATGCTATGATAATGTATAATAAAGGAAAAGAATATATTGCAGCATCAATCTTACTAAATCAGCATCAAAAGAATCAATCATTCGTTCAACTTCAACTATTACTACAGGGATTTGAAATAATCCTAAAAGGTATATTGTTGCATCACGACTATAACAAGCATAGGAAAAAATTAAAAAAATACGGACATGATCTGATCAAACTTACGAAAAAAGTTAAGCAAATAAAGCCTTACAATTCTGTTTTGGATAAAGAATTCTCTGAACATCTTTCTTATCTAAATCAACAATATACCAATACAAATCTAAGATACGGCAGTTTGCTTGATGTGTTTATTGATCCAAATACAATCGACGTAACGAAGGTTACCGAAAACATAAAACAACTAATAGATGTATTTGATAAGGTTAATGATAACG
>JARRKS010000223.1:0-3379 GCA_037387865.1 Flavobacteriaceae bacterium | reverse complement strand
TTGATGGCAATGGCACTTTTTTACCTGAAAGTAAACGTAATATTCCCCTACCAAGAATAGCATTAAAAATATTATTGGGTAATTCAAGCACATATTATGCGACCCAAGTTGGCGAGCAAGAAATTGGGAGAACACCAATTTTGGTTGGTGCATTCATGTTGGTGAAAAAGGAAGTATTTAAGCGGGTCAATGGATTTGATGAAGATTATTTTATGTACGGTGAGGACATTGATATATCCTATAAAATTCACAGTTTAGGCTATGACAATTATTATAATGGAACCACATCCATAGTCCATTTTAAAGGTGAAAGTACCTTAAAAGATAATAAATATGCGGCACAATTTTATGGGGCTATGCAAATATTTTATAAAAAACATTTTAAAAGCAATATAGTTTTTGATGCGATAGTTTGGTTGGGCATTCGAATGGCATATGTATTTAGGTCAAAGCATAAGGATAGTATTGATCAGACTGAAAGCTATATTTTGGTTTCGGATAAAATTCCTGATCAACTCATAAAAATTTTGCAAAAGCCAATTAGATTAGATTTAGATTTGGAATGTATTAATGAAAATACCGAGGTAATTTTGGATGCTAATTTGCTTAAATATGAAAAAATCATAGCCTATTTGACTAATCATAAAATTAATAGTAAGGCCAAATTTAAAATTCTTCCAAAAAATTCTAATTTTATAATTGGCAGCAATAGTTCCAAAAGTAGAGGAGAGGTCATTCTATTTTAGGACATTTAATTAATGAAGTTATAATAAAATAGATGTTTTTTTATTAATTTTGCAAGAAGAATTCAAAAAAACACGGTTGAGTTAAAGATATGGCAAAATTTGAACTTAAACTTCCAAAAATGGGTGAGAGTGTTGCGGAAGCAACCATAACTTCATGGCTGAAGAATGTTGGTGATACTATTGAAATGGATGAAGCCGTTTTAGAGATTGCTACAGATAAGGTTGATAGTGAAATTCCAAGTGAAATTGAAGGTGTTTTGGTAGAGAGGTTATTTGATGTTGATGATGTTGTGCAAGTTGGACAGACTTTAGCTATCATTGAAACAAAAACGGAATCGCCATCTGAAACCGAAGCCCCAGAAATGGAAACTTTTCAAAAAGATACCATTGAAGAATCAGAACCGGTGGAACAAGTCATGAAAACTTTTGAGGCTGCTCAACAAACTGTGGCTCCAGTAGTATCCTCTGAAGAACGCTTTTATTCACCGTTGGTAAAAAATATTGCTAAACAAGAAGGCATTTCTCAAGCTGAATTGGATACAATTGAAGGAACAGGTAAGGACAATCGTGTGACCAAGAATGATCTTTTTGCTTATTTGGAAAAAAGAAGTACCCAGCCTGACACAAAACGACAGCCAGCTCAACCACAACCTGAACAGATACAACCTACTCCAGAAATAGCAACTGTACAAGTCAACGGAACTGAACAACCTAAAGTTGCCTCTGTCGTAAGTGGGGATGATGAGGTTATTGAAATGACCAGAATGGGTAAGCTGATTGCAAATCACATGATTCAATCCGTTCAAACATCGGCACACGTACAAAGTTTTATTGAAGCTGATGTTACCAAAATATGGAACTGGCGCAATAAAGTTAAAGATGATTTTTTGAAACGTGAAGGTGAAAATTTGACCTTTACGCCAATATTTATGGAAGCTGTTGCCAAAGCACTTCGAGACTATCCCATGCTGAATATTTCTGTACAAGGAGATTCCATCATCAAAAAGAAACATATCAATTTGGGTATGGCTACCGCCTTGCAAGATGGCAATTTAATTGTTCCCGTTATAAAAGATGCAGACCAACTTAATTTGGTAGGCATGACCAAAAAAGTGAATGATTTGGCCAATCGAGCAAGATTGAACCAATTAAAGCCAGACGATATTCAAGATGGAACTTATACGGTTACCAACGTGGGAACATTTGGCAGTATCATGGGAACACCAATTATAAATCAGCCACAAGTTGGCATTTTGGCTTTGGGTGCCATCAGAAAAGTACCAGCTGTAGTTGAAACGGCCGAAGGAGATTTTATTGGTATTCGTTATCGCATGTTTATGTCGCATTCTTATGACCACAGAGTGGTGAATGGTGCACTTGGAGGCCAATTTGTGAAGGCTGTCAAGGATTATCTGGAAGCTTGGGACAGCAATAGAGAAATTTAATCGCTATAAGAAATAAGGTGAACCTACCTAACCTTAAAAAGGGTTAGGTTTTTTAATTTTTGTAAAAACGACAACTAACAACTAAATATGAACTCATGAAGCTAAATCTTACTAAACCCATATGCTTTTTCGATTTAGAAACAACGGGAGTTAATATTACTAATGATAGAATTGTTGAAATTTCGATATTGAAAGTGTATCCTGGGGGAAAGGAAGAATCTAAGACCTGGTTGGTAAATCCAGAAATGCCAATTCCCAAAGAAGTAACTGCAATTCATGGCATTTCTGATGCGGATGTGGCCAATCAACCTACATTTAAACAGTTAGCTAAAGATATTCATAACTTAATTAAAGATTCCGATTTGGGTGGATTTAACTCCAATAGATTTGATATTCCCTTATTGGCTGAAGAAATGCTTCGAGCCGAAATTGATTTTGATATGAAAAACCGTGTGTCCATTGATGTTCAAACCATTTTTCATAAAATGGAACAGCGCACTTTAAGTGCTGCTTATCAATTCTATTGCAACAAAAAATTGGATGATGCCCATAGTGCAGCTGCTGACACCAATGCAACATATGAAGTTTTAAAGGCGCAATTGACAAAATATGATGATCTTGAAAATGACACTAAATTTTTAGCAGAATTTAGTTCCCGCAAGCAGTTTGCCGATTTTGCAGGATTCATTATTTTTAATAAAAAAGGAGAAGAATGCTTCTCATTTGGAAAGCACAAAAACAAAAGAGTTGAGGATGTGCTCAATGATGAACCGGGATATTTTGGCTGGTTGCTCAATGCCGATTTTCCATTATATACAAAAAAAGTATTGACAGCCATAAAATTAAGAGCGTTTAATAATAAATTAGCATAAAATGAAACTCATCTGCATTGGGCGTAATTATACAGAGCATATTGAAGAATTAAAAAACGAAAGACCAATAGATCCCGTGGTTTTTTTGAAGGCCGATTCTTCCATTTTGGCGAAAAAGCAACCATTTTTTATTCCGGATTTTTCCAATGATGTGCATTATGAAGTAGAAATGCTGGTGCGAATCAATAAGCTGGGTAAGCATATAGATAAGAAATTTGCCCATAAATATTATGATGAAATTGGATTGGGAATTGACTTTACAGCTAGGGATATGCAAAGCTATTTAAAGACCAAAGGCTTGCCTTGGGAAAAAGCC
>JARRKS010000222.1:0-3381 GCA_037387865.1 Flavobacteriaceae bacterium | reverse complement strand
TCCACCAACTGCACCAAAGGCTCCACTCATGGCTCTGAATCGAGCTGTTCCTTGTATTTCATTTTGAGAATACCTTAAGGCATCATTAATGTTTTGTGCATTAATTATAGGCATAGCAACCACACCTATGAATAGTAAAATTAACTTTTTCATGCTTTTATTTAGTTAAGAAATTTCTAGTTTAAATTTTATCTTCTGCTTCTACTTGGGCTTGACGAACGACCACTGCTTCTGGATACTCCTGAACTTCTGCTCGGTGCAGACCTGGATATATTTGAACTACTCCTGCTTCTACTAGGAGCAGATCTAGATACGTTAGAGCTACTTCTACTTCCGTTTGATGATCTTGAAACATTTCCAGAACTCCTTGTAGACGGTCTAGACCTATTTACTGTATTTGGACTATATTGTCTTGTATTATTAAGGCTTCTTGTTGTTCGATTAGTGCTCAAAGAATTTCTTCTTTCAACATTGGCCCTTATGTTGGTTGGATTAGATATTGAATTTCTTGAGTTATATAAAGAAGTTCTATTGTTCAATCTATTTCTTGTTACATTATTGTTAACATTGCTTCTTATATTTTGACTAGACCTAGAAATGTTTGATCTAGTAGCATCAGCGCGTGAGATATTTGATCTCGTAACATTTGCTCTGGAAACACTACTTCTTCTGCCATAATCGTTGTAAGCAACTGAAGAGCGACGCCCATAATAGTTACTACTGCCTCTTCTTCCATAAGTATAGTTGTAATACCCTCCTCTGTAATAAGGGTATCCGCCATAATATGGAGGGCAGTAATAAGAAGGATAACCCCACCAACCAGCGTAATAACCACCACCATAATAAGGATAATTCCAACCCCATCCATAGTAAGGATAGTTCCATCCCCAACCATAATTCCAACCCCATCCATATCCATAATATCCAAATCCCCATGCATAATAAGGACTGTACCAATTATAATTAGGATATACGTTTATAGAAATTTCACTACTGTTTTGACCCCAACCACCATAATTATTATATTCAACAACATTCAGAGAGTCATTTGCAACATAGCTACCTTCATAAGAATCTATGTCGGTAAATATTTCACCCTCTTGTTGATAGCTATCATATTCTAAAGATTTTTCTTTAAAGTAATTTTGGTAATAACTACTATTGCTAGCTATTTGTGGAGTTTCTTGAGCATTTTCAACACCAGTTTCATATCTTTCGTAACTACCTTGACCATTCTCACCAACATATTGATAAGAACCACATGATGTTAAACCAAACAACAATCCGACTAATGCCAAAAAAGGCATGTTTATTTTTGAGTAGTTAATAAATCGCATATCTCATTAATTTAATTGTTGAACATAACAAAAATAGTTAGTTTTGCTGAACTATTTTTTTATTTAACATAGTCACAATTTTTGTGCCAAAAACCTGTATATGAGCAAAAAACTTACAAGTAGAACCCAAGATTACTCTAAATGGTATAATGAACTTGTTGTAAAGGCAGATCTAGCAGAGAATTCAGCAGTAAGAGGATGCATGGTAATTAAACCATATGGTTTTGCTATTTGGGAGAAAATGCAAGCTGAATTAGATAGAATGTTTAAAGAAACAGGACATCAAAACGCATATTTTCCTTTATTTATTCCAAAAAGTTTGTTTGAAGCAGAGGAAAAAAATGCTGAAGGATTTGCAAAAGAATGTGCTGTTGTAACGCATTACAGGTTGCAAAATGACCCAGAAAAACCTGGCAAATTAAGAGTAGACCCGGAAGCTAAACTGGAAGAAGAACTTGTTGTAAGACCTACAAGTGAAGCTATTATATGGAATACGTATAAAAACTGGATTCAATCGTATAGAGATTTACCAATTCTAATTAATCAGTGGGCTAATGTTGTTCGCTGGGAAATGCGTACACGTTTGTTTTTAAGAACTGCTGAATTTTTATGGCAAGAAGGTCATACAGCACATGCAACCAAAAAAGAGGCTTTAGCAGAAGCAGAGTTAATGAACAACATTTATGCAACTTTTGCTGAAAACTTTATGGCAATTCCAGTTATTAAAGGTTTAAAAACAGAGAGTGAACGTTTTGCTGGTGCAGACGAAACCTATTGCATTGAGGCTTTAATGCAAGATGGAAAAGCATTGCAAGCAGGAACATCACATTATTTGGGACAAAACTTTGCTAAAGCTTTTGATGTGAAATATGTCAATAAGGAAGGAAAACAAGATTATGTATGGGCTACATCTTGGGGCGTTTCAACCAGACTTATGGGAGCTTTAATTATGACTCATAGTGATGATAATGGTTTGGTTTTGCCTCCTAATTTAGCACCCAATCAAGTGGTTATTGTACCTATTTATAAAAATGAAGAGCAACAGGAAGCAATTTCTAATGTTGCTAATGGTATAATGAAAGAATTGAGATATAAAGGTATTTCAGTAAAGTTTGATAATAGAGATACTTTTAGACCAGGAGCCAAGTTTGCACAACACGAATTGCAAGGCGTACCTATAAGAATTGCTATTGGACCAAAAGATTTAGAAAATAATACGGTAGAATTAGCGAGAAGAGATACGCTTACTAAATCTGTTGTTAATTTGGAAAATATAACACAAACTATTGAATCTTTACTTGACCAAATTCAAAAAGAGATGTTTCAAAAAGCATTAGATTTTAGAAATGCTCATATAACTACTGTTGAAAACTTTGATGATTTTAAAGAAATATTAGAGACTAAAGGAGGATTTATTTCTGCACATTGGGATGGTACTACTGAAACAGAAGACAGAATTAAAGAAGAAACCAAAGCAACTATAAGGTGCATTCCTTTAGATAATATTGAAGAAAAAGGTCTTTGTGTCTATTCTAAAAAACCTTCTAAACATAGAGTATTATTTGCGAAGGCCTATTAAATAAAAAAATTTTCAAAAAAGATTATTTAGGAGTTGCAACATTTAAAAATAGTTGTATTTTTGCATCCGCAATGGAAACATTGTACGTTATTTGATAAATTCCTGTTTTAAATAGGACATATAAAACAAATGGCCCGTTCGTCTATCGGCTAGGACGCCAGGTTTTCATCCTGGTAAGAGGGGTTCGATTCCCCTACGGGCTACAATTTTTAATAAAATAAAATATAAATGGCAAATCATAAGTCAGCGTTAAAGAGAATTAGAAGTAACGAAGCTAAACGTTTACGAAACAGGTATCAGCATAGAACAACACGTAATGCTATTAAAAAGTTGCGTGAAACAACTAAAAAGAAAGATGCTGAAGCTGCATTGCCTTCTGTTGTGTCTATGATTGATAAATTAGCAAAGAATAATGTTATCCATGCAAATAAAGCGGCTAACCTTAAATCTGGCCTGGTTAAGCAT
>JARRKS010000221.1:0-4718 GCA_037387865.1 Flavobacteriaceae bacterium | reverse complement strand
CAACCCAAAATAAAACTTCTGGTTGTTTACCTTGAGCCATAAACTCTGCCATTGTTGGGACTTTTAATGTATCACTCCTTTTAGTACGTTAGTTTTTAATTGTTTTCTTGAGTGTTAACTTCTTTCATTTTAGAAAAATCTTTTTTTGAAATCCTAATGTATAAAGCATGTCTGTAAATTCCATTTTCTAGTTTAATATCAACATCATTTCTGACTAAATATGTTCTTCTTAAAGCTTCTTTTTTAATTTGTTCTGTTTGAAATTCGGAACAATAATCACAAAAAACTTTTTTTACTGTTATATCTTTTACAAGCCTTTGTACATACTCAATTTCGGTATAAACTTTTATTTGCAAAGAATCTTTTTGATATCCACTTTGTGAAAATCCGCTAGATGCTAAAGTACAACACAATATTATTAAAAAGATTTTTAGGCGTTTCATTTTTCATTTATTCATTCTTCCAATTTAATCTATCCATCTGGTTGTAAGGCCAAGGTGCTCCATTGTTTTCAATATTGGTCATCATATTATTCAATTCCATTGGAGCAGCAGATTGTTCCATAACCAAATAACGTCTCATATCAATAATTATTGATAATGGGTCAATACTTACTGGACAAGCTTCAACACATGCATTGCATGAAGTACATGCCCAAAGCTCTTCTCTGGTGATGTAATTATCCAATAATTGCTTACCATCATCTTTAAATTCTCCTTTATTTTAATCTATATTCTTTCCAACTTCTTCTAGCCGATCACGTGTATCCATCATAACCTTGCGCGGTGACAACTTTTTACCTGTTTGATTTGCAGGACATTCGCTAGTACACCTACCACATTCTGTACATGTATAGGCATTTAGTAACTGTAACCAATTTAGGTCTTGCACATCGCTTGCACCAAATTTAGCTGGAGCTTCTGTAGATTCTGGCTGCGCTGCAAATGGATCAACATTAGGATCCATCATTAACTTGACTTCTTTAGTAACAGATTCCAGATTATCAAATTCTCCTTTGGGCTTTAAACTTCCATAAAATGTATTTGGAAATGCTAGTAGAATATGCAAATGCTTTGAAAAATATAGATAATTTAAAAAGATAAGTATTCCTAAAATATGAAGCCACCATGCAGATCTTTCAATAATATGCAATGAATTTTCTGAAAAATTTTCAAAAAAAGGCGCAATAAACTGACTAATAACATTACCTGAATTCATATTCTGAAAATGAACATCTGTTGCATTCATTATTAAAAACAATGTCATCAGGATCATTTCAAAGTAAAGGATATAATTGGCATCATTTTTTGGCCAAGCAGTCATTTCAGGCTTCCAGAAACGTTGAATTTTCAGAATATTTCTACGTATCCAGAAAATAATAACAGCAACGAAAACAAGTATTGCTAAAACTTCAAAAATTCCAATTAATACCCCGTAGAGACTTCCTATTGAAGAAAAAATGCGATGTGTACCAAATACGCCATCAATAATAATTTCAAGAACTTCAATATTAATTACAATAAAACCTATGTAAACGATAATATGAAAAAAACCAGCGATTGGACGTTTTACCATTTTGCTCTGTCCGAGAGCAATCATTGCCATGTTTTTCCAACGTTTTGGTTTATTGTCACTTACATCAATATCATGACCCAACTTTATATTTCTGATGAGTTTTTTTACATTTTTCGCAAAGTATCCCAAGCCTGAAATTAGAGCAATAATAAACAGTATGTTTGGCAAATAGCTCATGAATTATTAGGTAATTATTATTCTTGCTCGTAAGGAATTTCTTTTTTAGATAGAATCCTGAAATAGCGTTTTGGATGCAATTTTATATCTCTTAAAAGTTCTTTCATCTCTTTAGTAGCACCTTCTAAATTATTGTATAGAGCATCGTCTTTCATCAATTTACCCATTGAGCCTTCGCCAGCTTCCATAGCAGTTAAAAGTTTATCAAAATTGCTGATTGTTGACTCCAGACTTTTTATTGTTTCTCCAAGATTAGCACTAGCTAAAGAATCTGAAACTTTAGATAAATTTGAAGATAAATTTTCAACATTTGTTAACGTACTATCTAGTTTATCTCTATTGTTATTTATTAATTGGTTTAAAGAATTTGAAGTTGCTTTAAAAGATAAGATCGTTTCATTAAGACCAGCAATACTACTTTTTAAATTGTTTTTTGTTTGTTCATCAAAAACATCATTCAGATTAGTAAGTAAAGAATCTGCACTTACCATCATGGTTTCAATCTTTTCCTGCAAAGGTGTCAAACGCTGATTAACAAGTTCGCTTAAACCTGCTTTTATAGTTCCTTCTAATGTTTCTCCACCTGTGGCATTTTCAGCTCCATCAAAAGCAGGAACAATGGCAATAGCTTTACCTCCTATTAAGCCAGCCTCATAAAGCTCTGCTTTACTATTTTTAGAAAACTTGAAACTATTATCTACCAAAAGGGTTACTTTAAGTCTTGCTGAACCATCATCTTCAAAAGCTATATCCTGTACTTTGCCAACTATCAATCCATTTATTGTAACTGGTGTTGAAACTGCCAATCCTTCTACATTGTCATAAGAAGTATAAAATGTTCTCGAAGCATTAAGGAGATTTTTTCCTTTTAAATAATTAAAACCAAAAATAAATAAAATTATTCCTGCTATTATTAATATGGCTGTTTTAACTTCTCTTGAAATTTTCAAATTAAATAAATTAGGTTTTAAACAAAATTAGAAATAAAATTAAAAAGAACTGTTCTATTTTGCAGTAGTTTTTGATATGTCTGATAAAGATACTTTTTCGCCATTTTTATAAGCTACTATAAAACTTGATGTGTATCCTTTTTGTTTTGCTTCATTTTGAAGCTCGACTATTTCTTTATAATCTGAAGTATTTCCGTAAAAATAACGATAAAGCTTACCTTCTTCTTCTTTGGTAATGTTATCTAAACCATTAAAATTATACGGTCTTAAAGCTAGTTTACGAGAGCTGGCTGCAATCTGGACTTTATAAGTAACACTGGCATCATAAGATACTGTTGTATTCTCTGTTTCATTATTTGAATCTACTAAATATATATCACTAACAATATTTAAGTCAAGTTCTTTTTTATAATCTAAAATGGCATTCTTTATTGAAGTTGCCATATCGTTTTGTCCTTTTTTAGAATTTAAATATGCTCCTTCTCTTTTTTCACTTAAAAACCCAACCTCAACTAAAACACTAGGCATAACGGTTTGGTGCAATACAATAAGACCTGCTTGTTTAACACCGCGATTTTTTCGTTTTAACAGCCTCCGGCGAACTAGGATCAAATCCACCATTATTTTTCTCGTAATCGTTTTCCAATAAAATCACAGCATTCTCTTTTTTTGCGACTTCAAAATTTGTCTGGTTTCTATGTATTCCCAAAACAAAAGTTTCTGTTCCATGAGCTGAAGAGTTATGGGCATTACAATGAACGGAAACAAACAGATCTGCTTTAGCTTCGTTCGCAATCTTTCCACGTACAAACAAATCAACAAAAACATCTTTTTTTCTTGTATAAACTACTTCTATATTAGGATTCTTTTCTAATTCTTCACCAATTTCTAAAACAATCTTGAGAGCAATATCCTTTTCTTTGTAGCCATTCCCAAGGTTTCCAGGGTCATGTCCTCCATGACCGGCATCTAAAACCACGACGAACTTTTCTCGATTGTTATCATTACCAAAAACACTTATGGGCAAAAATGTTAATAGAATTATAACGAATACGAAATGGACTAATTTTTGCGTTTGCATACAGACTTTTATATAGTTTAAAACTCGATTATCACTTAATTATTATTTTTTGAAATATTAAATCAATCACAAAAAAATATATGTAATTTTGGCAATTCAAAAACCGAGCCATACTTTTACAAAAATACATTTAAAAGCATTGCGTACAAACATCTTTCAAATACTTTTTGCCTTAAGTTTTACAGTGTTTATCAACACGTTCTGCTTTTCTCAAGATATCCCTAAACCTACTGTCGAGGTTCAACCTGAAAAACTTCAAGACAGCATTCAAAAGGATAGCATACAAATTGACCTAAATAATATTGGTGAAGCTATCATTTCTGAAAAAATACAGGATACTACACAACAGGACAGTGTAAAGCCAAATGAGTTCTTAACAGATATTGTTAAATATAGCGCAACAGATTATACATCTTTTAACCAAAAGGAGCAGAAATTGTATCTTTTTAATAACGCCCAAATTACTTACGAAGATATGGATATTACTGCTGGCATTATTGTAATTGATTACAGTAAAAATGAAGTTTATGCCGGAAGAATAAAAGACTCCTTGGGTAATTATTCCCAAAATCCAGTATTTAAACAAGGTGCAGATGTTATAGAACCAGACTCTATACGTTTTAATTTTGATACAGAAAAAGCATTAATTTTTAACTCAAGAACCGAACAATCTGGAGGGTTCATAGATGCAGAACTTACCAAAAAGATGAATGACTCTGTTTATTTTATTAGGAATGCCAAGTTTACAACATCTAAAGATCAAAAGGATCCAGAATACTATTTTTTATTGCGTAAAGCAAAAGTTGTTCCCGATGAAAAGGTAGCTACTGGTTTAACCAATCTCTTTATATATGATGTGCCAACTCCTATTGGACTACCTTTTGCATATTTTCCATTAACCAAAAAGCAAACTTCTGGAGTTATCATGCCAACTT
>JARRKS010000220.1:0-4731 GCA_037387865.1 Flavobacteriaceae bacterium | reverse complement strand
ACTTTGGACAGATCTGTTAAATGTTCTTTCAAAGGTTCTGGATTATGTGGGAAATGACCATTAGGTTCACAATATAATTTTACTGGATGAACTCCTAAACGCTCCAAAAGCAAAGGAATGGCAATACCTCCTGTTGAATTTACACCATCAACCACTATCTTTAAATTAGCTTCTTCAATAGCTTTCTTATTTACAAGTGGTAATGCCAGAACTTCATCAATATGAATATCAATATAAGCTTGATTTTTTGTAATCTTACCTAAATGATCTACCGTTGAAAATTCCATAGTATTACTTTCCGCAATGGTTAAAATATCTTCACCTTCAGCAGCATTAAGAAATTCTCCTGTAGCATTTAATAATTTCAATGCATTCCACTGTTTTGGGTTATGACTTGCTGTTAAAATTATACCTCCATCTGCATGCTCTAAAGCAACGGCTAATTCTACAGTCGGTGTAGTAGATAAACCAACATCTACCACGTTAATACCTAAACCAACTAAAGTGTTCATTACTAAATTTTGAACCATCTCACCCGATATTCTTGCATCTCGGCCTACTACAACTCTATAATTCTCTTTATTACGTTGTTGTTTAATCCAAGTGCCATAAGCTGAAGCAAATTTTACAATATCAATTGGTGTAAGATTATCTTCTACTTTACCTCCTATTGTTCCTCTAATTCCTGAAATAGATTTTATTAAGGTCATTATCTAAATTTATTTTTTAATTTCAAAAAATACAACTCAAACTATTTATATGAAATATGGGATATTAATATGGTTAGTGCAAATGTTAAAATATTAATTAATAAAATAGTCATAATATTTCCGAAAAAATTAAACTTTTCTATTCTCAAAAATAAAAAGACTATTGTGTTTAAAGCAATGACATGGTACATATATATACCATAAGAGATTTTTCCCAAATAATTAATGATTCTGTTTTTAATTTCTAAACCAAAATTATTACGACATATAGTCAAAATGAATACTGAAAATAAAATACTTGTAAGAAAATTATTTAACCACAAATACTCAAAAACCAACCAATCTGTTATAAAATAAATTATTGTTAATATAATAATAGTAATACACAAAACTTTTCTTTTAAAAAACTCTATTCTTTTTTCTTCCTCTAAAATAGATACAATTCCACCAAAGAGAAGATAAAAATACACGAAGCTAAAATCTCTTAACACCCTAAATATGTCAGAATGAAAAACAATAAAATACACAACCAAAATCAAAGCTAGGACAAGAAGAGTATGCTTTCTTTTAATAAAAAACAATAATGGCGCAATAAATAGATAAAACTGTTCTTCTATACCAATTGACCATAAAACCTCCAAAATTCCACCTGGTGAATACAGTTTAGAAAACACATTAGGTAGAAAGAAAACAGTTAATAAAACACCTTCAATTAAATTATAATTTATGACAAAAGGAATGTTTAAAAGTGGTAAAATTAAATTGTAAAAGATTAATCCAAAAAATACGATGAGATAGTATAAAGGAAGTATTCTCAAAACACGCCTCATGTAAAACTTCTTAATAGAAAATGTATTATTAATTTTTGCTCTATATATTAATCTAATTATTAAAAATCCACTTAAAACAAAAAACATGTAAACCGCTTGCGTACCTTTATGAAATAATGGAAGAGAATCAAAAAATGGGAGTCCTTGATTTCTACTTAATTGAGGAATATGAAAGAGGATAACAAATGATGCTAAAAAGAATCGAAGTGCATCTAAATTTGGTAATCTAGTCAAAAGATTGTTTTTAAAATACTAAAATACATATTTTTACACAATGAACTATCTAGCCCATATATATCTTTCTGGTAATAATGATTTGGTAACAATAGGCAATTTTATTGCAGATGGTATTAAGGGAAAAGATTTTAAAAAGTTTCAGAAAGAAATCCAATTAGGTATTTTATTACATAGAGAAATAGATACTTATACAGACAAACATAAAATAGTGCGACAAAGTACAAAACGATTGCATAAAAAATACAGTCATTACTCTGGTGTCATTGTTGATATTCTCTATGACCATTTTTTAGCAAAAAACTGGAAAGATTATAATGAAGTTCCTTTAAAAGATTATGCTGAAGCGTTTTATGATTCATTAAAAGATCATTTTGAGATTCTACCTCAAAGAATTCAAAAAATGATGCCTTACATGATTACAGATAATTGGCTTTTAAGTTATGCTTATATTGAAGGCATTACAAGAGTTTTGAATGGTATGAATAGAAGGATTAAAAACATAAGCAATATGAATGAAGCCATTAATGAACTGGAAGAATTTTATGACGATTTTGAAAGTGAATTTACATTATTCTTTAAAGATTTAATTGAGTTTTCAAATAATAAGCAAAAAGAATTAGCTATTAAACTAAACCTATGAGAAGTTTCCAAATTTTAGCATTGGTGTTTCTACTTTTTGTTTCATGTAAAAAAATTGAAATACATCAGCCTGCAAAAAGAGGTTTAATTACAAGCAATGCAATGGTTGTATCCGCTCGTGAAGAAGCTTCAAAAATTGGTAGTGATATCCTCAAAAAAGGTGGTAACGCTTTTGATGCTATGGCAGCAACACATTTAGCACTAGCAGTTGCTTACCCCTATGCTGGCAATATTGGTGGTGGTGGTTTTATGGTATATAGAAAAGCGGATGGTGAATATGGCGGCCTCGATTTCAGGGAAAAAGCACCAATCGGGGCAACAAAAAATATGTATCTGGACGAAAACGGAAATGTCATTCCAGATAAAAGTATTTTAGGCGCCATGGCAGTTGGCGTTCCTGGTTCTGTGGCAGGTGTATTTGCAGTGCATAAAAAGTTTGGTAGTTTACCTATTGAAGACATTGTTCAGCCTTCAATTAATTTGGCAATCAAAGGTATTGTAGTCACAAAAAAACAAGAAGATAAAATAAAAAAATACCAACCTTTTTTCCCAAAAGCCAATCAAGATTCTATCATTTTTGATAAACGTTGGACTGAAAATGATACTATAAAATATCCTGCTTTGGCTAAAACCCTAGCACGCATTATGCAAAATGGAAAAGATGAATTTTATAAAGGCGAAACTGCTAAACGTTTAGTAAAATTCATTCAAGATAATGGAGGGATAATCACAGAAGAAGATTTAGAAAAATATAATGTTAAATGGCGCACACCAGTAACTTTTCAATATGACGATTTAAATATCATTTCCATGTCTCCACCGTCCAGCGGTGGTATTTGTTTAGCCCAAATTATGAAAATGATTGAACCATATGATTTGGAGGTTTTTGGGCATAATTCTTTAAAAAGCATACAAGTAATAACAGAAGCTGAAAGACGTGCCTATGCAGATCGTAGTTATTATTTAGGGAAGCTGAACGACGTGCTTATGCGGATAGAAGTTTTTATCTAGGGGATCCGGATTTTGTAACTGTTCCTTTAAAAGATTTAATTGACAATGCTTATCTAGAAGAAAGGATGTCGACATTTTCGTTTGAAAAAGCAACACCTTCAAGTGAAGTATCTCATGGAAATATTCAAGTCGTCGAAAGTGATGAAACGACTCATTATTCTATTATAGATCAATTTGGGAATGCCGTTTCGGTAACAACAACACTCAATGGTGCTTATGGTTCAAAATTATACTGTTCGGAACTTGGCTTCTTTTTAAATAACGAAATGGATGATTTTAGTAGTAAACCTGGAGCACCAAATATGTTTGGTTTAATTGGTGCCGAAGCTAATAGTATATTACCTGAAAAGAGAATGTTAAGCTCCATGACACCTACAATTGTAGAGAAAAATGGTGAGCTATTTATGGTAGTAGGTACTCCAGGTGGCTCAACAATTATTACATCAGTTTTACAAACTATCTTGAATGTTCACGAATATAATATGACCATGCAAGAGGCAGTCGATGCACCACGTTTTCACCATCAATGGTTGCCAGATCGAATTGTTTTTGAGCCTAATAAGTTTGACGAAACACTTATTAAAAAACTAGATGAACTTAACTATATAATTTTGGAAGAAGAAAATATAATAACAAGTAAGGTCGATGGAATACTGATTTTAGACGATAAAACGTTAGAAGGTGGTGCAGATTATCGAGGTGATGATACGGCTGTCGGTTTTTAGAAACTTTCCTTTTTATAACCAATTCTATTTAATATTTTAGACTCATTGTTATCAAAAAAAGCTATAGCTTTAAAATCCCAAAATCCATAAAACATATCAACGGTTTTTTATTATGACGTATAAAAAATCCATAAAAACCATTTTAGGACTTGTAATCTTTTTGACATTACCAAGTATCTTGTTTTTTGGATATGTTTATTTTAAATATAATGAAGATATCCCTTTGGGTATTCAAGGTGAAAAAGCAGACGCATTAGCGGGCAAAATGCTTGATGCGCTTGATTACGAAGCTTATCAAAATACAAATTACATTGAGTGGACATTTAAGAAAAAGAGGCATTATAAATGGTCTAAAAACGATAGCACTTGTCTAGTTTATTGGAAAGAGTATAAAGTAGATTTAAATTTTAACGATTCTACTCAAAACAAAGCGTACGTGCATAATTTTAAAGTAGATGGAGACAAAGCAAAATCTTTAATCAATGAAGCTAATATACATTTTAAGAATGATGCTTTTTGGCTTATTGCTCCCTATGATGTTTTCAATAAAGACATTGAACGCCTTTTAGTTACTTTAAA
>JARRKS010000219.1:816-4240 GCA_037387865.1 Flavobacteriaceae bacterium | reverse complement strand
ACTCTAAAAAAATGATCTACAGCATTTCTACTAGTTAAAATAATTGCAGTGAAGTTATTCAGGTCAACTTTTTGATGCCTGATGTCTTTTGCAGATACACCTTCTACATGAATAAAAGGTCTAAAATCTATTTTAACTTTTTGCTTTTCCTGAAGATCAAAATAGGGTGAATTTTCTATTTTAGGTTCTGGTTGAGATACTAAAATTGTTTTTACTTTCATAGACAGACTTAGTATATTTCGGCTTTAATTAGCACGTATTACTTTGTATAAAACAAGGTAAGGTGCGATTTCAAGTGCGCAAAGATACAAAATAAAATAAAAAAAGTTGTTTTTTATTAAACTTTGATAGGACTTAATTGAAGTAATTAAACCCATTATACTAATAACAAATAGAATTCCGATAATGATAAAAATGATTATTTCATTCACTTTTAAACTATAAATTAAAAGTGCATTAATTGGGATTAAAATAAGGCCTATAAAATTCTTATAGCTGATTTTTTGAAATAAATATTGGTCAATTATTGAATCAATTTCAAAAAGACTACCAATAAGGCGTTCAATAAGTACTTTTATTAATATAAAGACACCAAGACCAAATATTAATTTTAATAGTAATCCTGTAGAAGGCTCTATATTTTCAACAAACTTTTGATAGATTAAAAAAACAAAAATTGAAATTGATATAGTTAGATTAACAAACAATAAGCCATCAAACATATCAAGGAATTTCTGCTCTCTGGAATAAATTTTTAGGTATTTAGAATTTCCTAAAACAAGTATAAATTCATTAAATCTTTTGGGTGATAAAAGTTTTGCAGATGCAATAAAGAATAATCCTAAAACAATTAAAACAGTAAATATCTCATTTGAAGTAACATCTCGAAGCATGCCTTAAAATTATTATAAATTTTCATACAAATCTTTATAATTATTAAGTAATATTTAAAATAAAGAATCTTTTAAAAAGTTTACATTTGCTAAAAATAACCGATTTTATGGGAAGAGGTATTGTTATCATTCCTACATATAATGAGATTGAAAACATTGAAGCCATTATTCGTGCTGTATTTTCACAGGCTATTGTTTTTCATATTTTGGTAGTTGATGATAATTCGCCAGATTTGACTGCACTTAAAGTAAAAGAACTACAAAAAGAATTTTCAGATCGGCTTTTTTTATTGTCAAGAAAAGAAAAGTCAGGTTTAGGAACTGCATATATTGATGGTTTCAAATGGTGCCTTGAAAAAGATTATCAATACATTTTTGAAATGGATGCCGATTTTTCACATGATCCAAAAGATTTGACCAGACTTTATGAAGAATGCCATAATCATGGAGCAGATGTGGCTATTGGTTCTCGCTATATAAAAGGTGTTAATGTGGTAAACTGGCCTTTAAGTAGAGTTATACTGTCTTATGCTGCGTCTATTTATGTAAGGGTAATAACAGGCATGAATATTCGCGACACTACTGCTGGTTTTATATGTTATAAAAGGAAAGTGTTAGAAGCTCTAGATTTAGATACAATTAAGTTTGTAGGCTATGCGTTTCAAATAGAAATGAAATTTAAAGCATATCTAAAAAATTTTAATATAGTAGAATTACCAGTTATTTTTACAGATAGAGTAAAGGGCGAATCCAAATTAAGTTCAGGTATAATATCAGAAGCTGTTTTTGGAGTTATTTCATTAAAGTTAAAAAGCTTATTTAAAAAATAATATGCAACATAGAATAACACTTATTAAAAATGCCAATATAGTAAATGAAGGTGAGGTTTTTAATGGAGATATTTTAATAGACGGCGAATATATTAAAGAGGTTGATAGTTCTATCAGTGCTAAATCTTCAGACATTAATATCATTGATGCAGAAGGCAAGTATCTTTTGCCAGGAATAATAGATGATCAAGTGCATTTCAGAGAGCCAGGATTAACACATAAAGCAACAATTGAAACCGAATCCAGAGCAGCTATTGCTGGAGGTATTACGTCTTTTATAGAGATGCCCAATACAAATCCGCAAACAACAACCATTGAAAAATTAAACGAAAAGTTTGATATAGCGTCCAATACCTCTTTTGCCAATTATTCATTTATGTTTGGCGGGACAAATGATAATTTGCAAGAAATTTTAAAAGTAGACCCTAAACAAGTTGCAGCTTTAAAATTATTTTTAGGTTCTTCAACTGGTAATATGTTGGTTGATAATCCACAAGTATTGGAAAAAATATTTTCCAATACTAAATTATTAATTGCTGTTCACTGCGAAGATGAAACCACGATAAAAAATAACTTAGAGAAGTACAAAAATGAATTTGGAGACGATATTCCTATAAAGTACCATCCGATAATAAGAAGTGAAGAAGCATGCTATTTATCATCTTCAAAGGCTATAGAGCTTGCTAAAAAAACAGGGGCCAGACTTCATGTGTTTCATCTTTCAACTGGAAAAGAAACAAGTTTGTTTAGTAATAAAATTCCGTTAAAAGATAAAAAAATTACTGCCGAAGTATGTATACATCATTTGTGGTTTTCAGATGAAGATTATGAGAAGAAAGGTACTTTAATCAAATGGAATCCAGCTGTTAAAACCTCTAAAGATAGAGACCAATTATGGAAAGCCTTATTAGATGATAGGATTGATGTTATTGCAACAGATCACGCGCCACACACACTAACTGAAAAAAATAATGTTTATGCTAATGCGCCTTCAGGTGGCCCTTTGGTGCAACATGCACTTCCAGCCATGCTAGAAATGCATAGCAAAGGGAAAATAAGTCTTCAGAAAATAGTTGAAAAAATGTGCCATAATCCGGCAATTCTTTTTCAAATTGAAAAAAGAGGTTTTATTCGTGAAGGCTATTTTGCAGATTTAGTTTTGGTCGATTTAGTAAGTCCTTGGACCGTAAATAAAGAAAATATTTTATACAAATGTAAATGGTCACCTTTTGAAGGGACTTCTTTCAAATCAAGAATTACACATACTTTTGTAAATGGAGGTTTGGCATATAATAACTTTAAATTTAGCGAGAAGAAATATGCGAAACAATTAGCGTTTAATAGATGAAACAATTATTAATTTTTTTCATATGTTTAGTTCTAATATCATGTCATGATATAGAAAGACCTGAAAAACCAAATGATTTACTTTCAAAGGATAAAATGGTTGAGGTTATCCTAGATATGACATTGCTTACTTCTGCAAAAGGATCTAACAAGTTTGAGTTGCAAGAAAACGGAATTATTCCAAAAGAATATATTCTAGAAAAACATGGTGTTGATAGTATAAGATTTGCAAAAAGTAATGAATATTACAGTTATGATGTACAAGTTTATGAGGATATTTATCAAAGAGTAGGTGATAGTCTGGAGAAACTTAAAACGAAATTTACAAGATTAGATGAGGAAGAAAGATATAAT
>JARRKS010000219.1:0-770 GCA_037387865.1 Flavobacteriaceae bacterium | reverse complement strand
CAAAAATAAACGACTCACTTCGGTAATACTTTCTTCAACAGGTTTAAAGGTATAATTGATAGTACCAGTAATTTTATTATTATTGTAGATTTTTTCAGTTACTAAAGCTCTCGCCAATTGTTTAGTAAGTCGTCTTCTTCTACCGTTAAGTTTATTTATAAGCCAATCTAACCTCCAAATCATTTGAAGTTGCCATAATTTAGCCTCTTTTTTTGGTAAAGCCACATTAAGATTACTAGCAATGGTTTGCAGAAATTTTTTATAAGTCCAGATTTCTCCTACTAAAATAAAGCGTTCGTTTTTAATATTATTTTGAACTAGAATGATCATAATATTTACAACGTCTTCAATATCTACTAATCCAATTGTGCCTTTTGTGAAATACGAATTTCCTTTAAAGACTTTATTAAAAATACTACCACTCCCATAACGCCAAATACCTGCGCCTATAACAACTCCAGGATTTACAATTACAACATCCAACCCTTCTTGCGAACCTCTCCAAACTTCGATTTCTGCGCCATATTTAGTAATGGCATACACACTATTATCGGCTTCATTATTCCATTCTGAATCTTCAGTAATTTCTTTGTCTTTCGAAGATTCTCCAATTGCTGCAATTGAACTGACATAGCAAAGTTTTTTAATATTATTCGCAACACATAAGTTAACAATATTGGCTGTACCTTCAATGTTGGTTTTCCTTAAAAGATGATATTTGTCCGGTTCAAAAGAAACAAAGGCAGCAGAATGGTAAACATATGTAACAT
>JARRKS010000218.1:0-4304 GCA_037387865.1 Flavobacteriaceae bacterium | reverse complement strand
CTCAAAATGTAATTGTGTTGCAAACCGTATAGCTCGAAGCATGCGCAATGGATCATCGCTATATGTTATGTTTGGGTCTAGAGGCGTACGGATTACTTTGGTTTCTATATCTTTTATTCCTGAAAAAGGGTCTAGAAGTTCACCATATTTATGATCTGATAAATTAATTGCTAACGCATTTATAGTAAAATCACGACGCTTTTGATCATCTTCTAATGACCCGTTTTCAACTATTGGATTTCTAGTATTTTGGCTATAAGATTCTTTTCTTGCACCAACAAACTCTATCTCAATATCCTCATATTGGAGCATTGCCGTTCCATAAGTTTTAAAAACTTGTACTTTGGGAGGATTTGGCAAGTTTTTGGAAACTTGTTTTGCAAGCTCAATACCGCTTCCTATCGCAACAATATCGATATCCTTTTTTGATTTTCTTTCAAGAATATAATCTCTAACAAATCCGCCAATAACATAACAGTCTAAATCTAATTCTTTAGCAGATTTTGATATAATCTTGAAGATGTGATGAGATAAAGCTTGTTTGTAGTTTTTCATAAGAATTAAATTTCAAAATCAATCATATAAACTCTAGATTTTGAAAATTTATTGACGTATTACTTGCACAATGCCATCATTACCTAATTTAATTATTGAAGATGGCTTTGAGCTTGATTTTGCGTTCGGCAAATTTACTACATAATCAACACCTTTTAAAATCTCTTCACTTATTTCTTTGAATGATTTTGGTGTGTGTTGACCACTTATATTAGCCGATGTTGATACAATAGGTTTTTTGAACTTTTTTATTAAATGACTTGCAAAAGATTCACGAACTACTCTTAATGCCAAACTATTATCTTCTGCTATTATATTTTCTGCTACATGTAATGGTTTATCATAAACAATAGTTGTTGGTTTAACAGCATATTTTAAAATATCGTAGGCTACTTCTGGAACTTCTTCAATGTATTGATTAAGCATTTTAAAATCGCTAACAAGACAAATCATTGTTTTAGTATCTACACGTTGTTTTAACTTGTAAATTTTTTGAATGGCTTCATAATTTGTGGCATCACAACCAATTCCCCATACAGTATCTGTTGGATAAAGAATGAGTCCACCTTGTTTTAATACTTGAAAAGCATTTGTCACTTCTATTTGCATTACAATATTGCTTTGAGAGTAGCGGCAAAAATAAGAAAAGTTGTAATATTGCTGTATGAAAAGTGTTTTTAATAAGGCGTTTAATGAAAGTCAAGTTGAAATAAAAAGTTTTATTAAAAACTTTGATTCTGATGGAGAAGTTTTTGGTAATCAAAAAAGAAATACTATTAAGCTCTTTAATTTAAATGAGACATTACTAAATATTAAATCGTTTAAAGTCCCTAACTTTATTAATCAAATTGTCTATCGGTTTTTTAGGAAAAGTAAAGCACAACGCTCTTTCGAATATGCAACAAAACTTATTAAGTTAGGAATTGGAACGCCACAACCTGTTGCTTACTTTGAAAATAAAACCTTTTTTCTGTTTAAAAAAAGCTATTATGTAAGTGAACATTTGGATTGTGATTTAACGTATAGGGAACTCATACACGATTTTAATTATCCAGACCACGAAAACATTTTAAGAGCTTTTACAAGATTTACTTTTAAGCTTCATGAAAACGAAATCAATTTTTTGGACCACTCTCCAGGAAACACCTTAATTAAAAAAACAGAAACAGGTTACCAATTCTTTTTAGTTGATCTAAATAGAATGAAATTTGGAGATATGACGTTTGATGATAGAATGAAAAATTTTGCCAGACTTACTAAATATGAAAGTATGGTAAAAATTATGAGTGATGAATATTCAAAAGTTTCTGGAGAAAATTATTCAAAAGTTTTTGAGACCATGTGGTATTATACGCTTAACTTCAGAAAGAAACACGAAGGCAAGCAAAAGCTTAAGAATAATCTATTTTTTTGGCGAGATAGAGATTAATTTTTCTAATTCTTTGAATCGATATTTTACACCATAAGCATTTAATTTGCAAATTGTATACCCTGCTTTTCCATCAAGAAAGCCAAGCCTTAAAATATAATTGTAAAGAAATTTATAAATAGGTTTAATAAAGAAATCAATCCAAGATGGTTTTTTTCCTTGATTGAATAACTCTTCAGCTTTTAAAACAGCGTAATGTTCTGTTTTTTGCTTGTATCTTTCATAATCACTGAATGAATAATGTAACATTATATTTGATAGTGTTTTTGATGCTCCTTTAACTTCCAATTCTTCATGTACAGTTTTATCATCTTTATATTCTGCAAATCCTTTTTTAAAAAGCCTATAAATATAATCGGTTTGCAAGCCACTAAATCTTATTATTTTATCTCCAAAAACAAATTTTCTAGGAAATTTAAAGGCTACAAAATCTGAAGGGTTATTTATTGTCTCTAAAACCTCTGAACGTAACTCTTCAGTAATTCTTTCGTCTGCATCTATAAATAAAATCCATGGATTTGAGGCTTGTTGAATTGCAAAATTTCTTTGATCTGGAAAATTTTTAAAATCACGCTGAATTACTTTCACATGATTGTATTTTTTAAGCTTCAATAAAGTTCCATCTGTGCTAAATGAATCAATTACAATAATTTCATCAACAAACGAAATATTTTCAATAACATCATCAATGTGACGTTCCTCGTTATAAGTAATTATTAATCCAGAAATTTTAGAATTTTCCAAAGTTGAACTGTTCGAGATATATTGGTTGGTAAAAATAGTTATTTTTACAGCAATGAACACGTATAAGGCATCAGTTATTATTAGCACCTATAACCAACATCTTTGGTTGAAAAAAGTTCTATATAGTTATGAAGTTCAAACTGAATCTGATTTTGAAATTATTATAGCTGACGATGGTTCAACAATAGAAACGAAGCATGTAATTAATGAATTTATTAAAAAATCTAAACTTTCAATAAAACATGTTTGGCAAGAAGACAAAGGATTTAGAAAAACTAAAATTCTTAATAAAGCTATTTTAGAAGCATCATCAGACTATATTATTTTTACTGATGGTGATTGCATTGCTCGCAATGACTTTGTAGCGACACATTTAAAATTAA
Source organism: Flavobacteriaceae bacterium (assembly GCA_037387865.1). GTDB lineage: Bacteria > Bacteroidota > Bacteroidia > Flavobacteriales > Flavobacteriaceae > Gilvirhabdus. The sequence goes on along the minus strand of JARRKS010000218.1, from coordinate 1,193 downwards.
AGAAACCTAATTGTTTTTTGTCTGGTGGATATTTTAAGTTAACAAAAACTATTTCAGAAACTATTACTAAAGAAGATATTAAAGTTTAACTAAAACATTTAAAATAAATAAATTAACATCTTTTGGATTTAAAGCAAGGTTTTTAAACACATTTACACCAACAAAAGCAACATTTGACGGTATGAATGTCTCTGGTTGGAAACAAGATATTTTAGATGTGAATGGTTTTGATGAGCGAATGGAATACGGAGGAGAAGACAGAGAATTAGGTGAGCGACTAATGAATAATGGCATCAAATTTATACAAGCCAGATATAGTGTTATTTGTTTACATCTGTATCATGAAAGACCATATGCAAATAAAAATAAAATTGATGAAAACAAACGTTTAAGAAAACTCACAAAACAATTAAAATCAAAATATACGCGACACGGAATTTATAAACAGTTACTTCTTTGTTTTTGTATATGCTTTATTGTAACTCTTAAGTGTGAAATAGTTTAATTTTTTTCTTATTTTATACTTTCTAATTAAATTAAGAGGTTTAGGTTTTAAATGGCTTTTATCTTTATGCAAAAAGTTAATGGTAGCATCTATTACTCTTTCACTTGATTTTCCATCAAAATAAGGATGTAACTCTTTAATAAACAATTTTATATTAAAAATTAATTCTTTAGGATACGTTAAAGCTAAATCAAATGAATTTTCAATGTTTTTTGAATTGTCTACATGCAATAAATAATTGTGTTTAAATGTGTGCTTGAATGTAACAACTGGTTTTTCTTGTAATAAAAACTCTTGTATCGCAGATGTAGTATCTGCAAACATAATATCTGCTTTTTTGAATAATGGAATTAAATCTGTTGTATTATAAAATGTAAAGTACGCATCGCTTAAAGACTTCCATTTATTTACAATTTCAATAGGAATTTTAGGATAAATACCATATTAAAATGATACTTACCTGTTTTAGATAACCTTTTAATTTCTTGATAAACACCTTCGTTATAAGCCAAGCTTAACCGTTCAGTAAATGTAGAAGCAATCATTATTATTGGAGTTTTATTATTTGGTCTATCAATAATTGGGAATAAAGGATCTACTTTACTCCAACCAGTTTCTATTGTTTTAAAATATTTATGTTTATTAGCTAGTATTGTAAATACAGATGTGGTACTTGGCCCTTGAGTAC
>JARRKS010000217.1:3483-8863 GCA_037387865.1 Flavobacteriaceae bacterium | reverse complement strand
CAAAACCTTACTGCGCATAACGCGGACGTTAATCGAAACTACAATTTCCGTTTTACAGAACCAGTAAAATCCTCAAGATCGTCTTTAACTTTTTTAAGTTCGTTATCAACATCTTTGGTAATGCTAGTATCTATACCATGATTTTCAGCACTTTTGGTAATCTCATGTTTAATCTCGTTGGTAGCATCTTTAAGTGTACGCATACCTTTACCCAAACCGCGAGCAATCTCTGGTAGTTTATCGGCTCCAAAGACCATAATGACAATAAATAGCACAAAAACTATTTCTGTGCCACTAATAAACAGGAATGTTGCTTGTTGTATCACAGTACAAATATACAAGATGTTTTATTCAGTTATTAAAAAAGCCGGTTAATTGTTGCTCTTAAATTGGTCAAACCTACTTTGTTTAATTTCTCTTGGCCAAGAGTTATTGTAAGTATCTACATCTGCAGTTTCTAAATTAGGGTCTACCTTAATAGATTTTATCTCTTTATTAGAAGCTAAAACCTTACTCACTTCTTTATCATTATGTCTCCATACTTCAGCTGGGTAAGTCTCTGTTTTGGTCGAACCATCTTTAAAAGTATATTCTACAATAATTGGCATGACCAATCCACCCGGTTTTTCAAAAGTGATGTTGTAAAAATATTTAGGAACTTGAATGTTTTTTCGTTCTTCTTCCGAAAAATTGGTATCCAAATAATCTTTTAATACTGTTATAGATTCCGTAATATCTTGGTCTTTTAGTTCTGGTTTAAAATCTTCGCTATTTTCATCTACCAAAAACACGTAATTTTTATAGTAATCTGCTTCTCTACTTCTTTGGGCTGACAATCTTTTGGACAAAGCATTAGGTTCTGATGTAACATAAAATTTACTCACATTTTTTACACCTATATCTACATAATCCGTAGTATAAAACCAACCTCTCCAAAACCAATCCAAATCAAAAGCAGAAGCATCTTCCATAGTTCTAAAAAAGTCTTCAGGTGTTGGGTGTTTAAACATCCAACGTCTAGAATATTCTCTCAATGCAAAATCAAACAGCTCTGGACCCATGACAGTTTCTCTCAAAATATTCAAGGCAGCTGCTGGTTTTCCGTAGGCATTGTTACCAAATTGATGTGTGTTTAAACCTTTGGTCATGATAGGTGCAATATAGGTTTGGTCTCCACCCATATAAGGTACTATTTTGGTTGCTGGACCGCGTTTGGAAGGATATTTCTCATCACCTGGTGATAAGGCATCTGGATACCATGTAGCGAAATCTTGTTCAGCTACATATTGAACAAATGTGTTTAAACCTTCGTCCATCCATGTCCACTGACGTTCATCACTATTAATAATCATTGGGAAAAAATTATGGCCAACCTCATGAATAATAACACTTATCATACCATATTTTACTTTATCAGTATATGTGCCATCTTCTTTAGGACGACCATGGTTCCAGCAAATCATAGGGTATTCCATTCCTTGATTTTTTGCATGAACCGAAATGGCCTTATGATAAGGATAATCAAAAGTCAGTCTGGAATACGACTTTAATGTACTTGCTACTGTTTTAGTTGACCAATCTTCCCAAAGTGGATTTCCTTCTTTGGGATACAACGAAACCGCCATAACATCTCTATCTCCAATCTTAACTGCCATCATATCCCAGATAAAACGTCTAGAAGTACAAAAAGCAAAATCACGAACATTTTCGGCATAAAATTTCCAGGTTTTTGTCGCTTTAGATTTACTTTTTTCAGCCAATTCAGCTTCAGCTTGCGTTACAATCATTAGGTCTGCCGGAACAGTAATATTCACTTCATAATTCCCAAAATTCAATGCAAACTCATCACGTCCCCAAAATTGCGAATTTTGCCAACCTTCAACATCGTTATAAACTGCCATTCTAGGAAAGAATTGAGCAATAACATAGGCTCTATTGCCATCTTCAGCAAAATACTCATATCCCGAACGACCTCTTCCATTAACATGGTCATTAATATTGTACCACCATTTAATTTTGAAAGCAAATTTCTCTCCCGTTTTTAAAGGTTTTGGAAGGTTCACTCTCATCATGGTTTGATTAATCATGTACTCTAATTCTTTTCCGTTAACATCTTTTACCTCTTCTATATTAAATCCACCATCAAAAGGATCTTTCATAAAAGTAGATGTAAAAACATCAGGTTTTACAACAGCCGAAGCATTACTATCTTCAATTAAAGGTGTTTTAGAATCTTTAGCACGCATGTTTTGGTCTAATTGTATCCATAGATATCTTAATTCATCCGGTGAATTGTTGGTATAGGTTATGGTTTCGTTACCATATAATCTGGCATTTTCGTCATCAAGTACAACATCCATTTTATAGTCTGCTTGCTGCTGGTAATACGCTGGACCAGGAGCTCCAGATCCAGTTCTATACATATTTGGCGTTGAAAACTCTTCGTACAATTGTTTGAACTTGTTATTATTTAAATGCCCTTGTTGTCGTTCAGGTTGTTCATCTTGCGAAAAACTGGGAGATGAAACAAAAACTGTTAATAGAAGAAATACTTTAAATAGTTTCATTGTGGTACTTTAACACGTTATTTTATAAAGTTAGAACAAAATTTAGCTTTTGCCAATCAATTTTTTTAATTAGTTGTTACTTTTGAATTGTTCAAATTTACTTTGTTTTATTTCCTTTGGCCAAGTATTATTTGAAGTATCTATGTCTGCTGTCTCTTGATTTGGGTCAATTGTGATTTTTGTAATTACTTTTTCCGATTTAATTACTTTGCTTATTTCGTTCTCGTTATATCGCCATATTTGAGCAGGATATGTTTTTGTTTCTGTAGTGCCATCTTCATAAGTGATTTCAGCAATGATTGGCATGACGAGACCTCCAGGTTTTTCGAATGTTATTTGATAAAAATAATTTGGAACAGTTCCTAATTGGGCTTTTTCCTCTTCCGAAAGACTTTCTAAATAATAATTTAAAACTTCAAAATCTGAAGCCCTTTTTATATCTTCTTTTTTAATACTATCGTTAGCTTCTGTATAGAAAATTAGATAGTCTTTATATTGTTCTAAATCAAAATTGTATTGCTTTAAAAATTCTTCGGCTTTTTTTGTAGGTTTATTGGTTAAATAAAATTGCTTTACATCTTTAACTCCAATATCGCAAACATCTGTAGTATAGAACCATCCTCTCCAAAACCAGTCTAAATCCATAGCCGAAGCATCTTCCATAGTTCTGAAAAAATCTGCTGGTGTTGGGTGTTTAAACATCCATCTTTTAGCATAAGTTTTAAAAGCATAATCAAATAATTCTGGCCCCATAATTGTATGTCTTAACATATACAAAGCAGCTGCAGGTTTGGTATAAGCATTAGGACTTAACTGATGCACATAATCACCTTGAGACATAATTGGAGAGATGAATTTTTGATCACCAGACATATAAGGAATAATATCTTTTGGTAAATTACCCGTATTGAAATTAGGATCATAATCTAATTCTGCTAACGTTTCTAGAAAGGAGTTAATGCCTTCGTCCATCCAAGCCCATTGGCGCTCGTCTGAATTAACAATCATGGGGAAAAAGTTATGTCCAATTTCATGTGTGATGACGTTGATCATACTTTGTTTTGTGTATGCAGAATATGTTCCGTCTTGTTTTGGTCTTCCCCAATTAAAGCAAATCATTGGATACTCCATGCCCATATTTGCTGCATGAACTGAAACTGCCTTGTGATAAGGATAATCAAAAGTGAAACTTGAATACACTTCAAGCGTATTGGCAACCACTCTAGTTGAATGCTCTTCCCATAACGGATTTCCTTCTTTTGGATACAAAGAAACAGCCATAACTGTTTTACCATTAATATTAACCGCCATTTGTTCCCAAATAAATTTTCGAGATGAGGCAAAAGCAAAATCTCTAACATTGTTGGCTTTAAAATGCCACGTTTGGGTTTTATCGCTTTTTACCATTTCGTTTGCTTCTGCTTCTTCTTGTGTTACTATAAAAACAGGATCTATAAATGATTTTTTAGCTAATTCTAATCGTTTACGCTGTTCACTATATAAAACTTCTTTTACATTTTGAAGTACACCTGTAGCTTCAACAATATGATCTTCAGGAACTGTTATTTTTACATCATAATCTCCAAATTCTAAAGCAAATTCGGTTGTTCCCCAAAATTGTAAATTCTGCCATCCTTCTACATTATTATACACTGCTAACCTTGGAAAAAATTGAGCTATGGCATAGGAATTATTGCCGTCGTCAAAAACTTCATAACCTGATCTACCATTATCTTCAACATGATTATTAATATTGTACCACCATTTGATACTAAACTCAAACGAATCACCTGGAGCAATAGGTTTTTCTAAATTAATACGCATCATGGTTTGATTAATACTATAAGATAATGGACTACCATCTTTACTTTTTACATATTCAATATTAAAACCACCTTCAAATGGTTTTTTAATATTATTATTGGTAAAAAACATTGGGTCATTAAGTGGAGTATCAAACGTTTCAGAAGTAATATCTGGAGTTTTAGAATTTGCTGCCCTTTTATTTTGGTCTAGCTGTAACCAAAGATATTCTAAATGGTCTTTTGAGTTATTCTTATATGTTATCTCTTCTTCACCGTAAATACGGTTATTATCTTCATCAAGGACTATATTCATAACATAATCAACCTTTTGCTGTGTATATTCATACCCTGGAGCTCCTGAAGCAGTATGTTGGTTATTTGGTGTTGGCAATAGATCTTTCATTTGTTTAAATTTATTCTGATCTGTATGCCCTGCATTATTATGAAATTCTTCATTTAAGATGTATTAAAAAATGGAGCACAAATTACCATTTATAACGGTATTTTATCTTGAATAGATTAAAAATTTAACAAACCTTTATCATTCTTTTTAGTCAATAAAAGGCTGTCAAACTTATCATTGATTTTAAGCTTAATAAGGTTTTTTTGATCCGGAAAGAAATCTATTAACATATTATTTGTAACCTCTACTGTACTTATAGTTTTTACATTTTCTATTTCTATATAAAGATAGATAATATCGCCTTCATACTCTTTTCCTAAATAGTTTACATTTAAACTCTTACTATCTATTTTTATTTCAAAATGGTCTTCTAAATATTCTTCAATATAACCGTTACTATTTTCTAATTCTTCTTTTGAGCTTAAATTAAAGTTTTTACCGAAAGTTTTTTGAAGTGCAACATCAAAATCATCTAAAAATAAATTCATGGTTATTTGAACAGATTTAGAATCTTTTATATAATCAATCTGTGTTAAACTTATATAGTATTTATGTACATCTGTAAAAGAAGATGCCAAAATAAAAAGTAACCCAATGAATACTGT
>JARRKS010000217.1:0-3447 GCA_037387865.1 Flavobacteriaceae bacterium | reverse complement strand
TATTGTGAGTTTCAAAAAGCATTCCATAGTCATATTTTTTGATTTAAGACTTCAAAAACAATTCACTTTGTTGATGTAAAAACTCAATAAGTTGCATTCTGTTTTCCTCTAGAAGAAGGTTTCGATCTATTCCGTTGTTTTCAACAAATACAATAAATGCTTCTACTTTATCTTCTGCAATATTGAAATTATTAATTATATAAGTTCTACCTAAAACGCCTTCTAAACTTTTATTGTATGCTTCTTGTAGCTTATCTTTTTCAATTTCTCCTTTTAGTTTATATTTTGGTTTAAATAAAGTATTTAACAAATACCCGAAAATTAAATCAAGATCTGCACCATACATAAGTTGACCATCGTTCATGAATGGGTTTACAACTTTTGTGTATTGATCGTCTGGTAGTTCAAAGGCATTCATATTACCTAATTCAAAAGGAATGGGTTCTACTAAATTGACTTCTTCTGTGTCTACAACCAAATTTCCTGTAAGGTCATAAGGTAAAATAACTACTTCTTGAAGTGTTGTAACATTTTCTATCAGATGAATTTTAACAGACTTTCTGTTTAATATCTCTTCAGTTATTGTAATGCTTCCCTTTCTATATTGCAAAGCAGATATTTCTAGAACATCGTTTAAGGCTACCACTATTGTAAACTCACCATTTTCGTTGGTTATGGTTCCTTTGTTAGAAGATGTATTAAAAACTGTAACACTTTCTACTTCGTTGTTTTTTGAAAAAACTTTTCCTTCAATTTCTACTCTGTTAACGCTTTGAGATAGCACATGAGCGAGAGGAAAAAACAAAACAAATAAGTAAATTATTCTTCTCATACAGCTGGTTTAGAATGATAAAGTAACAGAATGAATTCAAAAATTAATCACAAAACGTGTTTAAACTTTTGTTAAAACCTGTGATTACTTAAATTTACAACAAATACTATTAAATGAAAAAAATTATTATCGCTAGTACTTCAACAGTTCATGAAAGCGATTTTTTAGAATATCTTCTTGAAGATTTGATCGCCTTTTTTAAAACTGTTGAAACCATTTTATTCATTCCATATGCTAGACCTGGTGGCATTTCTCATGATGCATATACCCAAAAAGTAAGAGTAGCTTTTTTAAAGATTGATAAAAAGGTAAAAGGAATTCATGAATTTGAAAACCCCAGAAAAGCTATTGAAAATGCTGAAGCTATTTTTGTTGGTGGCGGTAATACTTTCGTTCTAGTAAACCAATTATATAAAAATGATTTGATTGAGGTTCTAAAAACAAGTGTTTTAGACGGCACTCCATATTTAGGCACAAGTGCTGGTAGTAATATTTGCGGACTTACCATAAACACAACAAATGATATGCCTATTGTATATCCTCCAAGTTTTAAAACTTTGGGCTTTGTTCCGTTTAATATTAATCCTCATTATTTAGATCCAGATCCGTCAAGCAAGCATATGGGAGAAACTAGGGAAACACGTATCATGGAGTTTCATAAATTTAACTCACAACCTGTTATTGGTTTAAGAGAAGGCAGTTGGTTGGCTGTATCTGGTAAATCTATCCTATTAAAAGGAGATTTAACAGCTCGTGTTTTTGAACAGGAAAAATCGCCTTATGAAATTTCATCTGGAACAGAATTAAAGAACTTAAAATAGTAGTTTGTTTTTATAATTTCTTTAAAAAGTGATAGCCTAAAATCTGAAAGTCTTCATTAAAATAAAACTTATGTGAAGCAGCATTTGTAACATACGTATTTAGCTCTATAGCCTCATAACCTTGAGCTTTAACATAATCATAAATCCATTTAAAGAATTGTTTACCAAGACTTTTACCTCTATAACCATCATCAATATAGACATGATCAACTTCAACACTTTTACCAGAATAGTGCCTTGTACAGTACCATAAGCCTATAACTCCAATAATTTTATCATCTTCAAAAATGCAAGCACACTCATAATTTTGTTTTACCATTTCAAGAAAACGTTGTCTCAATACTTCAAGAGAAATTTTAGAGTTATTCAATCTATATACTAGTGGTACAACCTTTGTAATGTCTTCGGAATCAATAATTTTAAATTCATACAGCATGCTATATTCTTTAAGAAAAGTGAATACAATATTACGATATTTTGTAATTTTAATTTCAAATATTCAAGGTTTTGAGAAGTAGCAGGTTTAGAATTAGATTATTAATTGGTTTAGCCATCGTAGCATTTGCTTTCATAAAAAGATGTAGCATTAAAGAAACCAATCCTTACACTGGAAGAGTTCAAACTATAAATATGAGCTCCGATCAAGAAATAGCTATAGGTTTACAAAGCGCTCCACAAATGGCACAGCAATATGGCGGTTTATATCCTGATAAAAATTATCAAGCATTAGTTGATAATGTAGGTAATAAACTTGTAAATAATAGTATTGCTAGAGACACACCTTACAAATACGAGTTTCATTTACTTTCTGATGAAAATACAATTAACGCTTTTGCATTACCTGGTGGTCAAATTTTTATTACTTATGCCTTATTTTCTAAACTTGAAAATGAAGACCAGCTAGCAGGTGTTTTAGGTCATGAAATTGGTCATGTGCTTGGGCGTCATTCAGCAGAACGAATAGCTGAAAGCGAATTTTGGAATACAGTAACAACCGGAGCGCAAGTTGGTGCAGAAATGGGTGGATTGGTTAGTGGTATTGGTCAACAAACGCTACTTACAAATGGTAGAGATGATGAGCTTGAAAGTGATGAATTAGGTGTTCTTTTTATGATTAAAGCAAATTACAATCCTGAAGAAATGATTGGTGTTATGGAAATCCTGAAAGCAGCAGCAGGACCAAATAAAGTACCAGAATTTCAAAGTACTCATCCAGATCCCGACAACAGAATAGAAAAAATTAAAGAAATCATCAAAAAGTATAGAGTTCCATAAAAAAGCCTTGCAATGCAAGGCTTTCTAACTAACTACTCAACAACTCGCTTTATAAAAAGGTTATTACCTTTTAGTTAACGCGTTTTCTATTACAGATACTGCTTCATTAGCATTAGATAATTCTGCATATTTTTTTGCAGTCCACCCTTGATCTGATCTTACTTTTAAATTAGCTCCATTTGCTATTAATAGTTCTAATATTTCCGCTCTGTTGAATTTGGCAGCATACATGGCTGGAGTCATTCCATTAGACTTACTATTTACATCTGTGCCAAGATCAACTAATTTTTTTACTGTATCATAATCACCTTTTACAATAGAAAGACAAAATGCACTTACTTTGAAAGTAGTTACAGTTGTATTATTATTAAAGGATTCAGAAGAGGTTTTGGCATTAATATTTACGATACATAAACATGCTGCCATAGCAGAAATAATGATTGTTTTTTTCATGATGAAAGATTTTAAATTGATTATTGATTCGTTTTTTGATATATTAAAGAGACGAATAATTTTGAT
>JARRKS010000216.1:0-3453 GCA_037387865.1 Flavobacteriaceae bacterium | reverse complement strand
GCGATTCTTTTAAAACACCAAGAATGCATCTTAATGATAAGGAATACAAAAAAGCTTTTGAGAGTTATTTAGAAATAAAAGAAAGAGACTCTACAAGTACACTTATAGAAGAAGGTGAATTGAATAGACTTGGTTATCAATTATTACGAAACAACGAATATGAGAATGCCATAGACGTCTTTAAAATTAATGTAGGATTGTATCCTGGAAGCAGTAACGTATATGATAGTTTAGCCGAAGCTTATTTAAAAAATGGCGATAGTTTGCAAGCTTACAACAACTACAAAAAAGCTTGTAGTATGAGTGATGGCTATAAGAATGCCAAGCGTTATGTTGATGCTTATGAAGAAAGCCATAAATAGGTTATCTTAATATCTAGAATATTATTAAAATTTTAACGCCTCTTTAAGAAAAGAAGCGTTTTTTTATGCCTGTTATTTTGTAATTTGGGACAATCAATCGAAAAAGAATCTTCAAATGGCCTATATTAAAAACCTCCTGATTTGTTGCTCTCTCTTTTTTACGATTATTACCTACGCCCAACCTAATGAAGACTTTGATTTTATGTTGGGAAATTGGGATATTGAAGCTAAAATTCGACAAAATGAAATTCATTACATACATGGTAATGGATCTATGGATGTTTATTTTAATCAGTCCAAAGATACTTTGTTTGCAGATATGAAAGTCAAATTCCAGAATTTTGAAGTTATAGGAACTACCATAAGAACTTATAATAGCACAACACAAAGATGGGATGTGAGCTGGAATCCTGAATCTGGAAATGACGTCCTAAACATAGAAGGTTCCTATCAAGGTGAGCATTTTGTTGAAATTGATTATGGTAAAGATTGGTATGGGCTTTATACAGGTAAGCTTGTAATTTATAATATTTCAGAAGACCATTTTTCAGTACGAAAAGATAAAATCTATGATGATGGTGTGTTTATGAAAGATATCTGGGTCTATGAAGCAAATCGTTTAAAGGAATAATAATATGACGGAACAAGAACTAGAGCAATTACGTTATCCTATTGGAAGGTTGTCTTTCCCAGAAACTATTACAGAAAATCATATTTATGAATGGATAGCTATTTTAGAGCAATTCCCAAACAGATTTGAAGCTTTAGTGAGTAATCTTACAGATGTACAATTAGATACACCTTACAGACCAGGCGGTTGGACAATAAAGCAGACCATACACCATGTGTCTGATAGTCATCATCATAGTTATACGCGTTTTAAATGGGCTTTAACCGAAGATACTCCATTAATAAAAGCATACAATGAAGCAGATTGGGCCAAACTTCAAGATTATGAAGCACCAATCATTATGTCTTTAGAGCATCTAAAAACTGTTCATACAAAACTGGTTTATTTATTAAAACTAATGAGTCACGAAGATTTTGAAAAAGGATTTATTCATCCAGAAACTAATAAATTGGTAAAGCTAAAGGAAAATGTAGCTGTATATGCTTGGCATAGCAATCACCATTATGCGCATATTGAAAACTTACTAAAACGCAAAGGTTGGCTATAAATCATATTACGATTTTGGGATTGTAGATTCACTACCATCTCTATTAGCTCTGTAATGCGGAGATAATATCTCAACATCTTGCTCTCTACAAACATCTTGTATGTTTTGATGCAAATCTGAATAAATACCTGCTTGCTTTTGTGCTTCTTTCGTATATGCATTTAGCTGATAAGACACATAAAAATCGTCCAAGCTGGTCTGTAAAATAAATGGTTTAGGTTCTTTTAATAACTTGTCTGTTCTATTGGCAGCTTCTTCTAAGACCTCATGCATTTTTCGCCAAGGCACATCATAACCTATAGTAATTGTTGTATGAATTATCAATCCGGTTTCTTCAGCTTCAATGCTATAATTAATAGTATTGCCAGAAAGTACTGAAGAGTTTGGAATTGTAATTATTTCATTTTTGGGTGTTTTTACACGTGTAACTAATAATGTTTTTTCAACGACATCTCCAGAGACATCAGCAATTCTTATACGATCGCCAATTTTATAAGGTCTCATATATGTAATGACCAAACCAGCAATCATATTTGCGATGGCAGAAGAAGAACCAAGAGAAAATAAAACACCAAGAAAAACAGAAACTCCTTTAAATACATCAGAATCTGAACCAGGCAGATAAGGAAAAATTAAAATGAACATAAATGCATATAACATAAATCTTACAATATTGTAAGTTGGCATTGCCCAATCTGGATAGAATCCGTATATCTTTAATTTTTCTGCTTTTATTTCTGTAAAAATGTATTTGATAAATCTTATGAAATATTTCATCACAAAAAATATCACCAAAATTGTAAATAGATTTGGTAGGTAATCCCAAACAGCATTTATAAGTCCTTTAAAAGGTTTCCATATTAAGCCAAAAAGTGTATCTGCCCAACCACGTGTAAAAGGGAAAATGCTAAAAATTATAGGAATAGTTATATAGGCGAATATGCCATAGATAATCCACTTTAAAATCTTAACAAAGAACAGAATGATTTGAATTTCTTGCTCTGCAGATAAGAATGTATAGTCTTTATATGATAGATCTTTAATCCATTTGTCTTTCTTTTTATTTATAAAGAGCAATAAGTATTTGCTTGCTTTATCAATAAGCCATATAAGAATTCTGGCAACAATTATTACCAATAATACTAAACCAATTCTAATTAAAATTTTCTGTGTAGAATTCTCTTCTCTGGCTTTAACTATTGAGGTTTTAATATTTGTAGTAAATTCTTGTGCTAATTGACTAATATCTTTATTATACCATATCGCATCTGTTTCAGAAATACTCATTATAATGGTTTCTTTATACACGATATCAACAGAACTGTCAAGTGGAATTGAACGAATGGAATCTGTTTTTAAGAAATCATCACTGTAAAGGCTTTTAATTTTGTTTGAAATAGATAGCGCTCTGTCTTTAGGTGACGAAGCACCAATTTTGGAATATAATAAAAACAAAGTGTCTTTTAGCACGCCAATTACCGGATGTCCTTTGGCATGACTTCTTAAAGAATCTATTTTATTTTTCTTGTTAACAAGCCTCTCTTTTTCAGCGTCTTCAATATCTTTAAGCTGATTTTCTAAATCTTCTTTTTTTAGATTATCAGTATTTTTAAGTTGCTTTAATTCGTCTACTAATTGTGCTTTTTTTATAGAATCGGCAATTCTTAATTTTTCGCTTTCAATCAGTTTCTTATAGTAATCGTGAAACTTACTTTCGATTATTGAATCATTTGTTTGATTTTCTTTAGAGCTTTCTGCTTGGGAAAAAGAAATAAAACCAGCATGGAAAATGAAGATAAATGCTAAAATTTTATTAGTAGTATGCATGGTTGGTGTTAATAGCATTTAAATATACAAAAAAAGTAAATCTACAATGTACAAGTTGCTTATAGTCAAATAAAATTAGAAAGAAT
>JARRKS010000215.1:4000-6245 GCA_037387865.1 Flavobacteriaceae bacterium | reverse complement strand
GCTATTTTAAATTGGGCAGCTACTTCATTTATGGGATTATCGGTAATCACTTGGGCCTTGATTCTCATTTTTATTGGAGGCGCTGGAAAATCGGCAATGTTTCCATTCCATATTTGGTTGCCAGATGCAATGGAAGGCCCAACACCTGTTTCAGCTTTAATTCATGCTGCTACAATGGTTGTTGCTGGTGTTTTTTTAGTAGCACGCTTGTTTCCTATGTTCTATTTTGTGGAAGATGGGTTCGCCTTAAATATTGTGGCGTATGTTGGTGCATTTTCAGCCTTGTTTGCAGCCATTATTGCTATAACCCAGAATGATATTAAGCGGGTTCTCGCATTTTCAACCATGTCACAATTAGGTTATATGATGTTGGCATTGGGTGTTTCAGGTTATGGTGGACATGAAGGTGTTGGATATATGGCATCCATGTTTCATTTGTTTACGCATGCCATGTTTAAAGCCTTATTATTTCTTGGGGCAGGTTCTGTCATTCATGCTGTTCATAGTAATTTTCTTAAAGATATGGGCGGATTACGTAAGTATATGCCCATTACCAATATTACATTTTTAATCGCTGCTTTGGCTATATCTGGAGTGCCACCATTTGCGGGATTCTGGAGTAAAGATGAAATTCTAGTGGCAGCTTTCGAACATAATAAATTAATCTATTACGTTGCTGTTTTTGTCGCAGGACTAACGGCTTTTTATATGTTTAGAATTTACTTCGGAATATTTTGGGGTAAGAAAAAAGTTTTTGAACATGCTCCAAAGGAGTCTCCGCTTTCCATGACCTTCCCTTTAATAGTTTTAGGCTTTTTAAGCATCACAGCCGGATTCATACCTTTTAGTGAATTTGTAACGGCCGATAAAGCAGGGTTTGAAGCGCATCTAAATTATCCGTTAGCCGCTATTGCAACTTCGGTTGGAATTATTGGAATTGTGTTGGCTTGGTTGTTTTATAAAAAGGAAAACAGTTTATCAGATCAATATGCAAAAACCTTTGGGCCATTTTATACATGGGCAAGTGACAAATTCTACTTTGATGAAATTTATATGTTCATAACAAAGAAAATTCTGTTCAAACGTGTATCAGCACCTATTGCAAAATTTGATAAAAAATATGTTGATGGGACTATGGTTGGAATTGGCAATAAAACAGTATTAACATCGGAAAAAATCAAAGGATTGCAATCTGGTAGAGTACAGGATTATGCTTTTGCTTTTATTTCTGGGGTAGTAATAATTGCATTAGTGTTTATTTATTTATGGACAAATTAAACGAGTAATATGGATATTTTATCACTTTTTATCATCGTTCCAATAATTACCATTCTGGTACTGGTTTTTACCAAGAATTTAAGGCAAGCGAGATTGGTTTCCATGATAGGAAGTATCATTCAACTTGGCATGGCTGTCAATTTGGTTTTTGTATACTTAAAAGAACGTACTGTAAATAATGATATCATGGTGTTTACCAAAGATATTGTTTGGTTTAAAAATTTCAATATTCATTATAATATTGGTGTTGATGGTATTTCTGTTGCCTTAATATTATTAACAACTATTGTAGTTCTAGCTGGAGTTTTTATTTCATGGAAAATGAAAGAATTACCTAAAGAGTTTTTTATCTCACTCATTGTATTATCTCTGGGAGTATATGGAGTTTTTATTTCCATTGATTTGTTTACATTGTTCCTCTTCTTTGAAGTAGCAGTGATACCAATGTATTTGTTAATTGGTATTTGGGGCTCGGGACCTAAAGAATATTCGGCTATGAAATTAACCTTGATGCTTATGGGTGCTTCGGCTATTCTATTAGTTGGAATTTTAGGAATCTACTTTAATTCCAATGCCGATGGTGGTGCCTTGACCTTCAACATATTAGATATTGCCCAAGTGCATATTCCAATAGCGGCACAAAAAATATTTTTCCCATTGGGGTTTATTGGCTTTGCGGTTATTAGTGCTTTATTTCCATT
Source organism: Flavobacteriaceae bacterium (assembly GCA_037387865.1). Lineage (GTDB taxonomy): Bacteria > Bacteroidota > Bacteroidia > Flavobacteriales > Flavobacteriaceae > Gilvirhabdus. Next base: position 4,266 of record JARRKS010000215.1, on the reverse strand, counting down.
CCATACTTGGTCACCAGATGGTCATGCTTCTGCTCCAACTGCCGTATCAATGTTGCACGCGGGTGTTTTGATGAAATTAGGAGGTTATGGTGTGTTTAGAGTAGCTATGTTTTTATTGCCAGCGGGTGCATTACATTGGTCTTGGTTCTTTATTATTTTAGCGGCTATCGGAGTAGTATATGGTGCATTTTCAGCCATAAGGCAAACCGATTTAAAATATATAAACGCGTATGCCTCTGTAAGTCATTTAGGGTTGGTTTTATTTG
>JARRKS010000215.1:0-3993 GCA_037387865.1 Flavobacteriaceae bacterium | reverse complement strand
CATAAATGCGTATGCTTCTGTGAGTCATTTAGGGTTGGTTTTATTCGCATTATTAACACTTAATAAAATAGCTTGGAATGGTGCAATAATTCAATCATTGTCACATGGGCTGTTAACGGCTTTGTTTTTTGCCCTTATTGGAATGATTTATGGCAGAACACATACAAGAGATATAACTAAATTAGGAGGAATGATGAAAATCTTACCTTTTATTGGTGCTATTTATGTGATTACTGGATTAGCGTATTTAGGATTGCCTGGATTTAGTGGATTTGTAGCTGAAATGAACATCTTTGTCGGTGCTTTTCAGCATCCTGATATGTTTCATAGAATTCTTACTATTCTAGTAGTATCGTCCATAGTAGTGACAGCTGTATATATACTTAGGCTCGTTGGAAAAATAATGATGGGACCTTTGGTAACCAATGATGTTAATGATTTACCACGTGCAACTTGGTATGAAAGAACAGGGATTTTATTATTAATGATTCCTGTGATTGGTATAGGTGTGGCACCATTCTGGTTAAGTGACATTGCCATTTTTTTATTTGGTATTCATACCGCTATAGGGTTTTTAGCCATAGATTATGGAAGTCTGTTTGGAGGCATGTTTAATACCAATCCGCTTGTTCAGTTTTTTAAAAATGTTCTAAATATCGGAGTATTTATCTTATTATTACAATCAGCCGATTGGCTGGAGGAAAAAATAGTTAGGCAAAGCAAAAGTACAGAATTTTTTATGCTATTGTTTTCATCGCTTTTGGGTATGTACTTTATGATTTCTGCAGGAGATTTTCTCATGTTCTATTTGGGGTTGGAATTATCTGTACTTCCCGTCGCAGCATTAGCCGCTTTCGAGATATCAAAACGAATATCAAGCGAAGCAGGAATTAAGTTAATATTGTCTTCCGCTTTGGCATCTGGTGTATCTTTGTTTGGCATATCCTTGTTATATGCAACCACCGGATCCATTTATTTTAGTGATATTATTGTTTCAATAATATCAACAAACCTCACGATTTTAGGATTTATTTTGTTCTTTGCTGGTCTGGCCTTTAAAATTTCCTTGGTACCATTTCACTTTTGGACGGCAGATGTATACGAAGGTGCTCCAATTAGTATAGCATCGTATCTATCGGTTATATCAAAAGGTGCTGCTGTTTTTATTTTAATGATTTTATTGTTCACCCTTTTAAAACCATTAATGCATGTTTGGGAAAACATGGTTTATGGCATTGCGGTTTTAACCATGTTTATTGGTAATTTATTTGCGCTTCGCCAACAGAATATGAAACGATTTTTAGCATTTTCATCTATTGCCCAGGCAGGATTTATTTTATTAGGCTTGATAATTGGGAATCAATTAGGTACAGCTACGGTAGTGTATTTCGTATTGATTTATATATTTTCAAATTTGGCGGCTTTTGGCGTTGTTCAAGCTATATCATTACAAACTGGAAAAGAAAATATGAAAGATTATGAAGGCTTATACAGAACTAACCCAAATTTAAGCTTGCTCATGATGCTAGCTCTATTTTCTTTAGCAGGCATTCCGCCTGTTGCAGGATTTTTTGGCAAGTTCTTTTTATTTACTGCGGCAGCAAGTGAAGGTTATTATCTTTTGGTTTTTATCGCACTAGTTAATGTCACCATTTCATTGTATTATTACCTTTTGGTGGTTCGAGCCATGTTTCTACGAAAAAGTGACAATGCCATACCATATTTTAAAAGTAAGATTTATATGAGATTGGGACTATTAATAACTGCAATTGGTATTCTGATCCTTGGTATTTATAGTCCTTTATATGAATATATTTACGAATTAAGTAAAACCCTTTATTAGCATATTATGGCATTAACAGGAAGACATATGTTTGGAAGTATTGAAGACACAAGAGTTACTTTTGTTGAAAAGGGAGTTGACGCAGATAGAAGAGATTTTCTTAAAAAACTACTTGAGTATAATGGTTTTGAAGTTCTTGTTCAGGAAGATAAAAAGAAGGCAGAGGAAGACCCACAACTTTATACGGTAGCCGTCACAGATATGGTATTTAATCCAACCATTTGGATTTATCAACGTAAGTTGGAAACCTTTGATGGTCACAAAGTAACACGTGGTTACTGGGAGCAGGAAACCGAAGATACCAAACCACAATATTGGAATAACGGAGGGAATCTACCCGCCTAACTTTTAATTTTCATCCTATATTTCCATAATATTTTCTAAAGTCTACTAAATTTATAGGAATTATATACTTTGTTTTAAAGTTATAGTCTATTTTTGCTTGACTTTTCTTAAAACTATAAAATTTAATGAACGACATTGCGATAAAAATAAAAGATAGATCTGGAACAATTCATCAAGTATTAGCACCTACAGATATGGCAATGAACTTGATGGAAGTTGTGCGTTCCTATGAATTGGAGCCAGAAGGAACTGTAGGAATTTGCGGAGGTATGGCCATGTGTGCTTCTTGTCAGTGTTATGTTGAATCAAATCATGATCTATCTGAAATACAAGATGAAGAGGAAGCAATGCTATCTGAATCATTTTATGTGAAAGAGAATAGCAGATTAGGTTGTCAAATTCAAATAACTACCGAATTAGATGGGTTGGAAGTAGAATTAGCTCCTGAAAGTTAAATCAGTGCGTTTTATAGTCTAATAGTTTTCTTGGACCTTCAAGCAAAACTCTAACAATTTGAAGCGTTCCATCTTCTTTTGTGGATATTTGCCATTTTATAAGCGATATTTGACCGTTTTCAATTTCTAAACCAGTTATACTTCTAGGATGTACACAACTACCATCGTTGAAGAAAGCAATATCTCCTATTTCTGGAAATCGTGGTCTATGGGTATGTCCAACAATAGTAATTAGATTATTATTTTCTATAATCCATTTTTTTGTTCGTCGCTCTACTTTAATGAGTTCTTTATAATTTTTTGCAGGGCTTGTTGGGTCAGCTATACCCATAACATTTAGAGGCTTCCAAAGTATACGAACTAAAAACCTACTCCATTTCCAAAATGTATAATTCCACCAATCTGCTTGATGACCATGAGTTAAAAACAATTCTTGTCCAGTGCCTGAATGTTTTAAAATAATGCCTTCATGATATTTTATGTTGCAAAATAATTCTACGTCTTCGCCTAGTTTTTCATCAAAATAGGTATTCAGATTTTTTTCAACATAATTAGGATTTCTATATACCATATCATGGTTTCCCCAAATCATATGTAAGCGTTCTTGGTCATGAAATAACTTCAAGAGCATATACACATTTTTGTGTGCTTGAAGTATAGGCTCAAAAGATAAATTTTCCCATAGCTCATCTCCATCACCTAATTCACAGTAACTAAAACCTTCAGTATAATAATGTTTTAACGCATGAAAGTAAATATTCCTATTGTTAGCAAAGTCATCGGCAAAACTATTATCACCACGATGGCAATCACTAAATAATATGAATTTACTGTTGTTATCAAAATCTAAAACTTTGGCGTTTTTATAAGCTCTATTTAATCTGGATTTTGAAGACATAAAATAGTTTTAACTAATGTAGTAAAACTTATTGTAACTTTTCAACAGCAATTGGTAGTAAGCGCTCAACAAATAAGGCATAGGCTAATTCTGAAGGATGCAGACCGTCTGAAGCAACAAGGTCAGGATTGTTTAATCCTTCTCTAGTTATGTCAGTAATATAAATGTAAGTGACCTCCCTTTCATTTGAATAAGCTTCAGCAAAATTATTATAGGCATCAAGTTCTTCAGAAATGAGTTCGGGGTTTGAGCTATTCTGACCAAAAGGGGTATAGGCATAATCAGGAATTGAAATCACAATGACCTTTTTATGTTCTCCTTTTGCAAGTCCAATTGCAGTATTGAGAAGTTGTGGAAATTCTGATTGATATAAACTAAATGGCTTGTTTTGGTATTGATTATTTACTCCGATTAATAATGTAACCAAGTCATAATCATCTGAAGGATTTTGA
>JARRKS010000214.1:0-3909 GCA_037387865.1 Flavobacteriaceae bacterium | reverse complement strand
TTTTTATTTCCTGTTTTCTACTTCCAGGTAGTAACGCTATAATTGGTTTTTCAGATAGTTCATGTTCGGCTCTAAACTCATACTCATCAACCTGATTTCTGTTAGCAATTGCATCTATTAACGGATGCCCAACAAATTCTACAGGATAGTTGTGTTTCTTCTCATAGAAATCTTTTTCAAAAGGTAAAATCACATACATTTCGTCAACATCACGCTTTATAGTTTTGATGCGATTTTCTTTCCAAGCCCAAATTTGTGGAGATATATAATAGTGAGTTTTATAATTTTTTTGCTTTGCCCATTTGGCAATTCTTAAATTAAAACCAGGATAATCAATAAAAATAATAACGTCTGGATTATAATTTTCAATATCCTTTTTACAGAAAGATAGGTTTTTGAAGATAGTTCGGATGTTGAGTAGAAATTAAGTATTGCACCTAAACTAATTAACTTGCCTAAAAAACCTTCGGCATTTGCAGATTTTATAACTTCTGTGAAATTACCATAATCACCTAAAAATAAAGTAGCCAAGAATACGCCAATAGTATTTGCTATTAAACCAACTAAAATTCCTATAAAAACTTCTTTTTTAATCATTTAAATTCCAAGAGTTTAAATTTTGTATACAATGATGTGCTGTTAAATCAAATTGAACAGGTACAATGGAAACATAACCATTTTCTAAAGCCCATTCATCTGTGTCTTCACCATTATCTAAATTTTTAAATTTACCTGTAAGCCAATAATAATCTTTACCTTGAGGTGTTTTTCGTTTGTCAAATTCCTCGACCCAATTGGCTCTAGCTTGTCTGCAAATTTTAATTCCCTTTATTTCTTTTTCAATTAACCTTGGAATATTCACATTTAAAACCACATCTTTAGGAATGCCATTTTTCAATGCATTTTCTGTGATAATTTTCACGTATTTTTTGGATGCTTCAAAATCTGCATTATAATTATAATCTAATAACGAAAAACCAATTGCAGGAATACCTTCTATGCCAGCTTCAACAGCAGCACTCATAGTGCCAGAATCAATAACATTGATTGAAGAATTTGAACCATGGTTTATACCCGATACACATAAGTCTGGTCGTCTTTTTAGAATTTCATTAATAGCAAGTTTTACACAATCAGCAGGAGTGCCAGAGCAACTATATTCTTGTAGTTTTCCAGAATCATTAGAAATTTTATCTAGATGTAAAGTAGAGTTTATGGTTATGGCATGACCCATTCCACTTTGAGCACTATCTGGAGCGACTACAACTATATCACCTATCTCCTTCATTACCTGAATTAATGCTCTGATTCCAGGTGCATTTATGCCATCATCATTCGTGACTAAAATAAGAGGTCTTTTTGACATGTTTTAATTATTATACTGCGCTAAAATACGTAATTTGGTTTGCAAACGTTCTATTTGTCTAGTTTAACAAAAAATTATGGCTAATTGATATTGATGGCATGGTTTTTTCTTTATTTTAGTGAAAATTATATGATGAAACTTAATAGAATTATGAAAAGGAATTATAAAGTTATGTTGCTTGCGCTTCTTTTAGCGTTTGCTTCTTGTAGTTTTACAACAAAATCTTCTGACGATCCTGATAAAGACAAATTATTGGTTCAAGTCATAACCTATCTTTTAGAAGAAGTGCATTTTGATCCAAAAAGTATTGATGATGAGTTCTCAACACATGTATTTAAAAACTATTTTGAGCAAATAGACCCTTATAAAAGATACTTTTATAAATCAGATATCGAAGAGTTCAAAAAGTTTGAAACGGAACTTGATGATCAGCTAAAAGAATATGATGTTTCCTTTTTTAATTTAACTTATGAAAGATTGGTTAAAAGAATTGAAGAATCTAAAGCTGTTTACTATGAAATTTTAGACAAACCATTTGACTTTACAATTGATGAAGAATTTAATGCCGATTATGAAAACATCGATTACGTAAATTCAAAAAAAGAACTTAAAGATAGATGGAGAAAACAACTAAAGCTTTGGACGATTTCAAATTATACAGATTTAATTGAAGAGCAAGAGCAAAATATAAAAAACGATTCTTCTTATGTTGTAAAAACTAATGTTGAATTAGAGAAAAAAGCTAGAGAATCTGTTCTAAAACTAATTGATAGATATTATAAAGATGGATTAGAAGGATTAGAACGTAAAGACTGGTTCTCAAGGTATGTTAATGCTGTTGTTGAAGAGTTTGATCCACACACCTTTTATTTTGCTCCAGAAGATAGAGATGCCTTTGACCAAGAAATTTCTGGAAAGCTAGAAGGTATTGGTGCTAGGTTGAGTAGCCAGTTTGATAATATTAAAATAGTAGAGCTTATTTCTGGAGGACCTGCATGGCGAGGTCAAGAATTAGAAGTAGGAGATATTATTTTAAAAGTAAAACAAGAAGATGAAGAAGAACCGGTAAGTTTGATTGGTATGCGAACAGATGATGCGGTTAAATATATTAAAGGCCCAAAAGGAACTAAAGTTACTTTAACCGTTAAAAAAGTTGACGGTACCATTAAGGACATTGATATTATAAGAGATGTTGTAGAAATTGAAGAAACTTATGCAAGAACTTCAATTGTAAAAAAGGCAGATAAGAATTTTGGAGTTATTTACTTACCTAAATTTTATGCTGATTTTGATGACTATAAAAACCGAAATGCTGCTTCAGATATTAAACTAGAGATAGAGCGTCTTAAAGAGCAAGGTATGGAAGGTTTGGTTTTGGATTTACGAGATAATGGTGGAGGCTCTCTACAGGCGGTAATAGATTTGGCAGGTTTGTTTATTAAAGATGGTCCGATAGTACAGGTAAGAGCTACAGGAGAACCTAAAGAAGTTTTAAAAGACAGAGATAGATCTATTATTTGGGATGGCCCGTTAGTAATTTTGGTTAACGAATTATCTGCTTCTGCCTCAGAGATTATGGCAGCAGCCATGCAAGATTATAAAAGAGCAATTATTATTGGAGGTAAACAAACCTATGGAAAAGGTACAGTACAACAAGTAATGGACCTCAACAGAATGGTGAGAAATAATACAAATGGAGATTTAGGGGCATTAAAACTCACTATTCAAAAATATTATAGAATTAATGGAGGTTCTGTGCAATTAGAAGGTGTTAAGAGTGATGTTGTAGTACCAGATCGTTGGAGCTTTATTCCTGTTGGAGAAAAGGATTGGGAAAATCCATTGCCTTGGGATGAAATAGATGCTGCTAATTATAAGATTTGGGATAGTTATTTTGACTACGATACTACAATATCTAAAAGCAAAGAGCGTATGAGTGATAATGAACAATTAAATCTCATAGAAGAATATGCTATGTGGGTAAAAAATAATATGGATATTAAATCGTATTCATTGAATTATAAAAAATATAAAGCTAATTTAGATAAAAATGAATCTGAAGTAAAGAAGTTTGATAAAATATCTGATTACAAAACTAACCTGACTTTTGAATCTTTAGCTTATGAGAAAAATTTATTTAAACAAGATTCAGTTTTAAAAATAAAAAGAGAACGTTGGCATGAAAGTTTAAGTCAAGATGTTTATATAGAAGAAGCCTTAAATGTGTTAGAGGATTTGAAAATGTCTTATTCAATTAATAAAGTTGCGGCTGTTAAAGATTAAACTTAAATATGAGTAACCAACCTCGCTCATTAAAACAATTAGCGCTCCAAAAGTTCAAAAAGGACTTTAGGGGCGTTTTTAGTTTTGTCTTTATTTTGCTTGTTGGTTTAGTTTCAATTTTCGCTTATATTTTTGCTCCAGATGATTCTCAAAATGCAAATCAAATGCATTTGGCCATACATTCAAAAAAACCAGGATTTGAAGTAAAAATGCTTACACTTCCCTCAAAAACAGAGTCAAATCAGAGTTTTTTCAATAAA
>JARRKS010000213.1:0-3488 GCA_037387865.1 Flavobacteriaceae bacterium | reverse complement strand
ATATTAGGCTTCAAACCCAAGAAAATTCAATTCTACACGACTGCTTTTACCCATCGATCCATGAATATAAAAGACGATAAGGGCAATACAATTAATTATGAACGGCTTGAATTTCTAGGAGACGCAATGTTAAGTGCCGTAATTGCAACGCATTTATATTTAGAGGTACCAAGTGGAGATGAAGGGTATTTAACTAAAATGCGTTCCAAAATAGTAAGTCGAGAACATTTAAACGAACTTGGGAAAGAACTAGAGTTGATAGATTTGGTTGAGAGTAAAATTCCAAGTGGACAATTTGGTGACAATATTCATGGTAATTTATTTGAAGCCTTAATAGGGGCAATATACTTGGACAGAGGTTACAAGTACTGTGAAAAATTTATTTATAAACGCGTCATTATTCCATATGTTGATATAGAAAAGCTTGAAGGAAAAGTTATTAGCTATAAAAGTTTGCTTATAGAATGGTGTCAAAAAGAGAAGAAAACTTTCAACTATCATGTTTATGAAGATACAGGTAATGACGATGTGATACATTTTTCAGTAAAACTTTCAATAGATAAGAAAGTGATTGCAAAAGCAAGAGCGACCTCAAAAAAGAAGGCTGAAGAAAAAGTATCTAAACGCGCTTTTTTTGTGTTTCAGAACAAAATTTCTAAAATGATATAATTTTTTCTGTCTTTTATTTAGATTTTTCAAACGTTTTCGTAGTAATATGTATCAAGATTAACGAAAACAAGTAATCATTAAATGTTTTAAATATTATATTTACAATTCATAATGCTTAAAAATGGCGTTACATAAATTATTTGTAGAAGATTTTGACGAGGATTCATTTTTGTTATTAGCAATACATTGCACTTTAGAGGATTATCGAATAGCGTATCTTCTAAACAAACAATTAAAAATTAATCTTAAAAGGAAACCACATAATTTGGACTATAAATACACTTCTGCTTCATATTCTATTTATGAATGGGAAAACACCAACCAACAAGTCATTTGGAATTTGGTTTCCAATATTTGCAGAAAAGAAGAAGATAGTCTTTCAAGTTCAGGAGGACTATTTAATGGAAAAGAAAAAATAATTAGAACGCACAATTTGATTCCAGAATATAAAAAAGTAAATTATTTACTTAAAATCAATAATGAAAATTTTCAAATAAGTGAAAAGAAAATTATTGATGATATTCAGGATATACAGCAGGTTGCAACCGTTTATAGCATTGATGCAAATCAACTAAAATCTAAAGACAATTTAATTTTTAATTAATGCCAAAAATAAAAAAGACAAAAATAGTAGCAACTCTAGGGCCGGCTTCAAGCTCAAAAGAAATATTAAAAGCTATGCTGGAAGAAGGAGTTGATGTTTTTAGAATTAATTTCTCACATGCTAATTACGCTGATGTAGAAGAACGTATAAATATAATTCGAGAACTTAATAAAGAGTTTGGTTTCAATGCTGCTATTCTAGGGGATTTACAAGGCCCTAAACTTCGTGTTGGTGTCATGAAAGAAGAAGTTGTGGTAAACGAAGGAGACGAGATTATTTTTGCAACTGGCGAAAAATTTGAAGGCACCAAAGAGCGTGTTTATATGACTTATGACAGGTTTCCTCAAGATGCTAAAACAGGCGAACGCATTTTATTAGATGACGGCAAGCTAATCTTTGAAGTCGTCTCGACTAACAAAGAAACAGAAGTTAAAGCGCGAGTCATTCAAGGCGGCCCACTTAAATCTAAAAAGGGAGTAAATCTTCCTAATACAAACATTTCTCAACCGGCACTTACAGAAAAGGATATTGAAGATGCTATTTTTGCGATACAGCAAAAGGTAGATTGGATAGCCTTATCGTTTGTAAGACATGCTGAAGATTTAATGCAATTAGAGGAGCTTATAAGAGAACATAGTGACCATAAAATTCCGATTATTGCCAAAATAGAAAAGCCAGAAGCTGTTGAAAATATAGACAAAATTGTAGCTTATTGTGATGGTTTAATGGTGGCTAGAGGTGATCTAGGTGTTGAAATTCCTGCGCAAGAGGTTCCGCTTATTCAAAAGCAATTGGTTTTAAGAGCAAAGCGAGCCAGAATACCTGTGATTATTGCAACCCAGATGATGGAAACTATGATTTCAAGTTTAACACCAACTCGTGCAGAAGTTAACGATGTGGCCAATTCGGTTATGGATGGAGCTGACGCAGTAATGTTATCTGGAGAAACTTCTGTTGGAAGTTATCCTGTTCAGGTCATTAGACAAATGACCAATATTATTAAAAGTGTTGAAGATTCACCTTTAATTCAAGTACCACAATCTCCACCACATATTCGGACCAAGCGTTATATTACAAAATCTATATGCTACCATGCTGCCAACATGGCAAATGAGATAAAAGCTAAAGCTATTTCAACCTTAACCAATAGTGGTTATACAGCCTTTCAGATTTCAGCATGGCGACCAAGTGCACATATTTTGGTCTTTACATCTAATAAACGGATTTTAACTCAACTTAATTTACTTTGGGGCGTTAAGGCATTTTATTACGATAAGTTTGTAAGTACAGATGAAACTATAGAAGATGTAAATGCTATTGCATGTAAAAAAGGATATCTTGAAACTGGTGATATGCTTGTTAGTTTAGCTGCCATGCCAATACAGGAGAAAGGAATGGTAAATACCTTACGTGTTACAGAAATTACAAGTTGTAGTTTTTAGTGTTTCGTTTAAAGACCCGGCTATGCTTAGTTGCGTGGGTTAACACTTAACTTTGCAAGTACACACCAAACTGAAAATCCGCGAGGATTTTCAGAAGTAGGCGAGAACAAGCAATTACTTATAGCTATTGTTGTGTTTAGTTTTTTATATTTCGGTTATTAGTTTTTCAAATATATCGAAATGATGTTTTTCAGTCCTCATTTCAATTTTCAGTTTATCATTCTTATGTTCAATCTTATGAATTTCTTCAGATTGGAAAAGTGATTTTAGTATTTCTGTCAGTTTGGAAATCAGTTTTGGTTTCTCATTTTTTATTTCAAGAATGTATTTTTTAGAAATGTCTAATTCAGATAATGATTTGTTAACCAATTTTCTCAAAAAGTCAGTTCGTGTTTTTCTTCGTATTGTAAATTCAGAATTATGAGTTCCTTTTCTTTCAGTTTCCCATTCCGCCAAAACAAGTAAACTTTGATATTTTGATGAAAGAAATAAGTTTCCAGATGAAGTAAAGGTCGATTTTTTATAAGTCAAATTCCAATTTGTAGGATTTGATATTTTACCGAAAATCAGATACGACCAAGCGTTGTAATTTCCTTTTACTTTTCCATTTTTATTCGCAACAAAACTTTCAAAATCAGAACAAAAAACAGTAAGTGTACAGCTCAAGTTTGATTTTTAGAGATTTGACATTGTGTTAAAAAAAGCCGAACTTCGTTTAACTATGGCTAATAACAATTAAAACTATGATTAGCCTAGCATTAGCAAACATATAA
>JARRKS010000212.1:0-3490 GCA_037387865.1 Flavobacteriaceae bacterium | reverse complement strand
GCTTCAAGCAGCTCTAAATATTGAAGAAAGTATTGAAGATCTTCGTTATAACAACATTGTAATTGCAACAGATGCAGATGTAGATGGTATGCATATTCGATTACTTTTAATCACATTCTTTTTACAGTTTTTTCCAGAATTAATAAAAGAAGGGCATTTATATATTTTACAGACACCATTATTCAGAGTTCGAAATAAAAAAGAAACTATTTATTGTTATTCAGATCAGGAACGTATTGATGCTATAGAAAAGCTAAAACCAAAACCAGAAATAACACGTTTCAAAGGTTTAGGAGAAATTTCACCAGATGAGTTCAAGCATTTCATTGGTGATAATATTCGTTTGGATCCAGTAATGCTAGATAAAGATATGTCTATTGAAGAATTGCTGAAGTTTTACATGGGTAAAAACACGCCAAGTCGCCAAGAATTTATCATTAACAACCTCAAAGTTGAATTAGATTTAGTAAAAGAATCCAATGAGAACTAATAACGGTAAAGTAAAAAATATTATCATTTCGGTTTACTTTGTTTTGGTTTTATTGGCGGTAGTACTTACAACAATTTTTCATGCTTTTAAGGAAGTAACCAAAAATCCAACTAACCTATTTTTAATGATGTTTTTTGGGTTTATTATACTCTCATTTATTGTTCACAGAATAAGCAAATATTTTGAATATGATAGTGATGGTGTTAAGGTTGTTGTTATAAATAAGGGCTTGTTATTATCAGAATATTTCAACTATAGAGAACATAAAGTTGAATTTGAAAAACATAAACTTGTATCATTTAGGTTTTACAATTATATCATTTTTAAAGAGTTAGTTCTTCATATAAAAGATAGACATGGTAAAGTGCATAAATCAAGTTTTAATGTTACATTAGTACAAAGAAAGAAACGAAAATACATTAAGCAGTCTTTAAGAAAGATGATAAGAGAGAATAGAAAAAAAGATAGTGCATGATTGAGGAAGATGACAATTTAAACAACGAGCAAAACGAAAGCCAGGAAACCATTACCAGAGTAACTGGTATGTATAAAGATTGGTTTTTAGATTATGCCTCTTATGTTATTTTAGAACGTGCCGTACCTGCTATTGAAGATGGTTTTAAACCTGTACAGCGACGTATTATGCATTCCATGAAAGATTTGGATGATGGTCGTTATAACAAAGTTGCCAATATTGTAGGTCATACGATGCAATATCATCCACATGGAGATGCAAGCATAGCAGACGCTATGGTTCAAATAGGGCAAAAGGATATATTAATAGATACTCAAGGAAACTGGGGAAATATCCTTACAGGAGATAGTGCCGCAGCGTCGCGTTATATAGAAGCACGTTTATCAAAATTTGCTCTGGATGTTGTTTATAATCCTAAAATAACAGAATGGCAAGCCTCTTATGATGGTCGTCGTAAAGAGCCTGTAAACTTGCCTGTCATGTTTCCATTGTTATTGGCACAAGGCGCAGAAGGTATTGCCGTAGGGTTATCTACAAGAGTTTTACCTCATAATTTTATTGAATTGATAGATGCTTCAATAAAACATTTAAAAGGAAAACGTTTTACTATTCTGCCAGATTTTCCAACAGCTGGAATTGCCGATTTCACAAATTATAATGATGGTAATAGAGGAGGACGTGTTAGAATAAGAGCAAAAATTTCACAGCTTGATAAAAACACCTTGGTCATTACAGAAATTCCTTATGGTACGACAACATCGTCATTAATTGATTCTATTTTAAAGGCTAATGATAAGGGTAAAATAAAAGTTAAAAAAATTGAAGATAATACTGCTGCAGAAGTTGAAATTTTGATACATCTACCTTCAGGATTATCACCAGATAAAACTATTGATGCTCTGTATGCCTTTACAAATTGCGAAAATTCTATTTCGCCTTTAGGATGTGTTATCGAAGACAACAAACCATTGTTTATTGGTGTTACCGAAATGCTACGTCGTTCAACTGATAATACTGTTGAGCTATTAAAGAGTGATCTTGAGATCAAACTTGGAGAGTTAGAAGAACAATGGCATTTTGCATCACTTGAACGTATTTTTATTGAAAACAGAATCTATCGCGATATTGAAGAAGAAGAAACTTGGGAAGGCGTTATACGAGCTATAGATAAAGGATTACAACCATTTGTAAAACATTTAAAGAGAGCTGTTACCGAAGATGACATTGTAAGGCTTACCGAAATAAGAATCAAGCGTATTTCTAAATTTGATATAGATAAGGCTCAACAAAAGATTGCAGCTTTAGAAGAACAAATAGAACAGATTAAGCATCATTTAGCTAATTTAATAGAATATGCTATTGACTATTTTGCAAGACTTAAAAAGGATTATGGGAGTGGCCGTGAACGTAAAACAGAAATCAGGGTTTTTGATGATGTAGATGCTACAAAAGTAGTTATTAGAAACACAAAGCTCTATGTGAATAGGGAAGAAGGTTTTATTGGGACTTCTTTAAGGCGTGATGAATATGTATGTGACTGTAGTGATATAGATGACATCATTGTATTTACCAAAGAAGGCAAAATGATGGTTACAAAAGTAGATTCCAAAACCTTTATTGGAAAGAACATCATTCATGTTGCTGTGTTTAAAAAGAAAGACAAACGCACTATTTATAACATGATTTATCGGGATGGTAGCCGTGGGCCTTCGTATGTAAAACGTTTTGCTGTAACAAGCATCACTCGTGATAGGGAATATGATCTTACCAATGAAAGTAAGGGAACTGTTGTTTGGTATTTTTCCGCAAACCCTAATGGAGAGGCCGAAGTAGTGACAGTTATGTTACGACAAGTTGGAAAAATAAAAAAATTGAAGTGGGATTTAGACTTTGCAGATATTGCTATAAAAGGTCGAAATTCCAGAGGGAATCTAGTAACTAAAAATTCAGTTAAACGTATTGAACTAAAGGAAAAAGGTGTTTCAACCTTAAAGCCACGTAAAATATGGTTTGACGATGCTGTACAACGTTTGAATGTTGATGGAAGAGGAGAGTTGGTTGGAGAATTTAGAGGTGAAGACCGAATATTAATAATAAAACAATCAGGTATAGTTAAAACTATAATTCCGGAGCTTACAACTCATTTTGACGATGACATGATAGTGATGGAAAAATGGATTCCTAAAAAACCAATTTCTGCAATTTATTATAATGGTGAACGTGAACTTTTTTATGTAAAACGTTTTTTAGTTGAAAATGAAGGAAGAGAAGAATCTTTTATTACAGAACATCCAAGTTCACAACTGGAAATTGTATCAACAGATTGGAAACCCGTTGCAGAAATAGAATTTACCAAAGAACGAGGTAAAGAGAGAAACGATAATTTGCAAGTAAATCTAGAAGAGTTTATTGCTGTAAAAGGAATTACTGCAATTGGAAATCAACTAACAAAAGATAAAATTAATCAAATTAGTTTGTTAGACCCATTACCTTATGAAGCACCTGAAGAAACACCTGCTGATGAA
>JARRKS010000211.1:0-3491 GCA_037387865.1 Flavobacteriaceae bacterium | reverse complement strand
ATTGACGCTCCTTACTCTTGTCAAGGAGGTATTTGTAGTAGTTGTTTGGCTCTTCTTAAAGAAGGTCAAGTAACCATGAGGCAATATAATATTTTAACAGAAAGCGAAGTAGCTGAAGGTTTAATATTAACTTGCCAATCACAACCAACGACTTCAAAAATTTACATTGATTACGACGATATTTAGTTTAAGATAATATCGCATTTATCTTATTAACTATAGTTTCTGGAGAAATACTTCTAATAGCTTCTTTATAATCTTCAGGGTATTTGTTACCATAAATAGATGTAGGGATTTTTGGGAATTTCTCTCTATCAGAAAGCAAACAATAATCATCTGGTTGATTGAAAGGCGCAAATCCAGCAAATGGATGTGTTACACCCCAAATTGTAACCACTTTTATACCAAGCATTGCGGCAATATGTCCGTTCCCAGAGTCTGTTGAAAGCATTACATCTAAATTTGAAAGGACATCTATCTCTTCTTCAAAAGATAATTTTCCTGCAATATTAATGACATTTTCATAATCGTCTTGAAACATTTGCAGTTTTTCTGTTTCATGCTTTCCTCCTCCAAAAAGTAATATTTTATATTTTTTTGATAGCAAATTAATAACTTGCTCTAATAAATCTAGTGGGTACATTTTACTTTCATGTGCAGCAAATGGAGCTATCCCAATCCATAATTTTGTGTCATTCCCGACAATATTTAAAGCTTCATTACTCAATTGTTTTTTCTCTGGGAAAGAAGGGTTAGACAATTCAGTTGGATAACCTAACCTTTTAAAAACATCTGCATATCGTTCTATCGTGGTTTTTAGTTGTTTAAATTCATTACCGGAAATTAAAGCTTGTTTTTCTTTTCTTCCTTTATCAAGTTGAACAACTTGTATCCTATGTAAAAAAAGTTTTAAAATTTTAGAGCGTAAAACATTATGTAAATCTGCAACGGCATCTATATCTAATCCTTTTAATTCTTTTGAAAGTTTGTATAAGCCTAAAACCCCTTTGTGTTTTCCTTTAACATCTGCAGAAAAGAATTCAACATTTTTTAATTCTTTAAAAAAAGGCTTAAAAAATTCCCTAGTCAATACGGTAAGTTTAATATCTGGATATTGTTCTTGAAATGCCCTTAAAACAGGAACTGTCATTGCCACATCTCCCATGGCTGAAAGACGAATGACAAGTATGTGTTTTGGATTAGGCATCTCGAAAATTCGAGTTAATTATTTCTGTCCTCTCAATACTGGATTTAACTCATCATCATTGTACATTTTCATTTGTTTGTACACTTTCATGTATTTGTCTCCATTTTCAATATCCTTAAGAAGTGTGTCAATGGCAGAAGATAAATCTTCTCTTTGTTCCAATAAAACATCTAGTTTAGATTGACATGTGGCTCTATGAGTATCAGAAGCATCAACACGAGTAGCCTCTTCGTTCATGTGGTAGATTTTTAATGCTAAAATTGACAATCTATCAATTCCCCAAGCTGGGCTTTCTGTATTAATAGTTGCATTGTCTTTGGGAGTTATGTCTTTATATTTTTCCAAAAAATAACTGTCAATATACTCTACCATATCTGTTCTGTCCTGATTTGAAGCATCAATCTGACGCTTTAATTTTAACGCAGCAACAGGGTCAATATTTGGGTCGCGAATAATGTCTTCATAATGCCATTGCACTGTATCAATCCAACATTTTCTATATAACAAATGTTCAATGAGTTGCGCTTTTTCATCATATCTGTTTTTAAAAGGTTGGTCAACCGTATTTACAACATGATAGGTTTCAATAACATTTTGAAAAATTACATTGGCTTTACTTGAAAACATTGGCATTTAAATTTAGGTACAAATATAAGTCTATTTACTTAACTTTACATTTCTAAAAACATTGTAAATATTTATGCATATTCATAATTTATCTAAAGAAAATTCGATCTTAAATACTTTTTTATCAGAAATGAGAGATTCTGAAACTCAAAAAGACAGTATGCGTTTTAGAAGAAATATTGAACGAATAGGTGAAATTCTTGGATATGAATTAAGTAAAGTTTTAAATTATAAAACCTCAACCATAAAAACACCTTTGGGAAATGCAAATATGATGACACTTGACGATGACATTGTATTATGCTCAATATTGAGGGCTGGCGTGCCATTACACAATGGACTATTAAACTATTTTGATGATGCACAAAATGCTTTTATTTCTGCTTACAGACATCATAAGCATGACCCTGAAAGTTTCGAAATCATTGTAGAGTATCTTGCTTGCCCAAGTCTTGAAAACAAAACTTTGATTCTGGCTGATCCAATGTTGGCTACAGGGCAATCAATGGTTGCTACATTTGAAGCTTTAAAACCTTTTGGAAAAGTAAAAAACCTGCATTTAGTAAGTGTTATTGGAGCGCAGTCCGGTGTTGACTACATTAAAAAACACTTTAGAGAAGACACGCATTTATGGATCGCAGCAGTTGATGAAAACTTAAATGACAAAGGCTATATTGTTCCTGGTTTAGGTGATGCCGGAGATCTGGCCTTTGGAGAAAAACTACAGAATTAACAACATAATTGGAGAGATGATTAATATGGAGAGAAATATCTCTTTAAACCATTTTTCTTGAATGGTTTCAATATAGTTTGCTACCACAATTGCCAGTGATGGAAAAAGAAACAGGAATTCACTTCCGTTTTTTTCTGGAGCAATTATCATTATTGTAAAAGTAATGGCTAAACTTATAAAGATAGCTTTAAAAATAGGTCTAACCTTTTTCATTCTTTTTCTAATAGAGGCTAAATAAAAAATAGATGACCAAACTCCAAATGACAATAAAATAGTTGTGGCAATGACAACTTTGTAAGAATTATAATTACTATAATCAAAACTTACATCTGGTGAAACGTTTATTACTCCAAAAAATTCACCATTAATAATTATAGAATATGATATTACTAATAAAAGAACAGTAGATAATCCTGTTAAAGGGACAATCCAATTTTTGATCTTATTGTCTGTAAAAAGTAATAAAACGGCATAAATTAAAATAAAGAATAGAATCGCCCAAAAATAGAAAAGTGAAGCAATCGCAACCCAAAATGAAGCATCAAACAATTTCTTTTTTAAATTAACTTGAGAGCGTAAGCTTAATGTTCTTCTTAATGCTAGAAGTATAAAAAAATTAGAAACTATTACTCTGTCACTCAACAATGACTCTGGTAACATAAGTAAAAACAAACTATATAATAAGATTTCATAGTTGTTTTTTTGTGTCAAGTTGTTTTTACCAACTATAAAATTTAAGGTTAATATTGAAAAATAACATATTCCAAAAATTATAGATTTTTCTATTACAAAATTGAAGTTAAATGCTTCATTACTTAATTTTAAATTGGCAATAACATATGCCGAAAGTGTGATAAAAAATACAACTATAAAGTTTATTGGTTTAGATTTACTAAAAATGCTTGTAATCATTAAGTGTTTTTG
>JARRKS010000210.1:0-3493 GCA_037387865.1 Flavobacteriaceae bacterium | reverse complement strand
CCTGAAAGATATATTTAACTATAAAGGAAAAACCATTTGCTATTTAAGGCTCACTTTTGTACTAACCGTCGAGATTAATGCAAGAGTGGTCTTAAATTATATTGTCTTAAATAGCGAAAAAGGATTTATTACCGGTGGATATTTCTGAGCAGAGCACTCGAATAAACGACAATGGCGGTACGCGATCAGTGGCAGACAGAAGACAATGTAAAATTATCGATTATAAACCTGACCGAAGATCCGGTGCGGAGCGCAGAAGTGGCGTTGACCGCAGAACGGTGCAAAACTTCAGGGGTGAAAAGGCGATAGAACGCAGAGAATCATTTAGATAAAGCTGTGGTAACTTTGATCGCTACTAATTGAAGGTTTAACCAGCAGATTTTGTAAGTTAGAATATATTTACCTATCTGATTAGTATAGCTAATCCATAACAAATCTGAATCCCACCTAATTTTAGACTAAGGCACGACATCTCTAGTTTTAGGTGAGCCAAAATTTTTAACTATCTATGATGAAATCCATAATAAATCGTTTTTAATGAAACGGATTTATAACCTTAGACAATTTTATCCGGATGATTATCATTCACCCAATATCCCCTTCAATATCATGAAATTCTATTCGTCGGTATCTCAGAATTCTGTTTAAAAATTCCATTGAGGGTCAAATATTTGACAAATTATACACATCCCCTCTTTTATTTATTCATGTCATTTCCCTAATTATCCATTAACATAATGAAATCAAATGAAATTTTAATTTTCATAAAGTTGGCACAATTTCTGCTCACATTAGTATAGGACTGTTTTTTGCTAACCATAGAGAAAATTTTAATAAAAGGGGAAATCGCAATGATGAAAAGAATTTTTGTTGGCCTTATGATCATTTCATTTTTGGCAGTAACAATGGGTTGTGCTGAATGGAATCGCACAGCAAAGGGCGCGGCTATCGGTGCTGGTGCAGGCGCTGCCGCCGGAGGTCTCATCGGTCATGCGTCCGGCAGCACAGTGACCGGTGTTCTTATTGGAGCTGCTGTTGGTGGAGCGGCCGGAGCCCTCATTGGAAATTATATGGACAAACAGGCAGCAGAGATAGAAAGAGATATCGAAGGGGCAAAGGTTGAGCGTGTCGGTGAAGGAATAAAAATTACCTTTAACTCTGGTATTTTATTCGATGTTAATAAGGCGGAACTAAAGGACTATTCCAGAGCTGAACTGGCAAAACTGGCGACAATTCTAAACAAGTATGATGACACCAATATTCTTCTGGCAGGCCATACCGATTCCACCGGTTCCGATGAATATAATCTGAAGCTCTCTCGCAGACGTGCAGAAGCGGTTTCTGACTATCTATCTGTGCAAAATGTCAATTTCGAACGATTTACAATCTATGGCTATGGTGAGGCCGATCCGGTTGCCAGCAATGATACAGTCGATGGCCGTGCTCAAAATCGCCGCGTAGAGGTAGCTATCTGGGCCAACGAAAAGTTAAAAAAAGTGGCCCAGGAAAAAACCAGCTAATACCAATCCAAATTTATTAAATAAAGCTTGAGGAGGGAGACATGAAATTTATTCGAAAAAAAGTAGGTTTTGTAAGCATATTTATGGTGGCTGTAACCTTATTGATCGCAATTCCTTATCAACCTTTATTAGCTGCGATGGTTCCGACAGACGCCACAATTTATGACAGCAAAGCAGAAGAAGCGCGTGATTCCATAAAAAGTCTGATCTCAAGGGACGATATTGGAAAATCATTGCTTGCTAAAGGAATCGATCCTGATGAAGCAAAAATGAGAGTTGAAAGTTTGACAGATTCTGAGGCAATAGCGGTGGCTGATCAAATCGAACAACTTCCGGCAGGTGGTGGTGCAATTGGCGTAATAATCGGGGCAGCATTGATCGTATTTTTAGTTTTACTGGTCACAGATATTTTAGGTTATACAGACATATTCCCATTTGTTAAGAAACACAAGTAACGTAATCCCTAATATTAAGATGAAAGCGTGTGGATAGTGTTTTAGTAGAAATTAACAAGCAAAATCAATAGCTTAAATTTATAGGAACATGGCATGTTTTGTGCTGAAGATAACTATTTGGTCTAGGTTGTACAATTTAGACATACTGCATCTATTCCGATTTATACTGATATGATAGACTTCGAAGTAGCGCTATAATATGAGATTATTTGCCAGAGTACTTCTTGATTTTGCCACACATCCATTCATTTTGCTTTTATTGACCATTTTTCAGTTTTTATTTTTTGCATCCGATTCTTTTGGCATTTCTGCAACTGAATACCAGAACTTTGAAAAATCCATCATTGATTATCGTCAGCATCTCAATCCTCGCTTTAAGAAAATCAAAAGAAATAGCACACGCTACATTATTGTTCACACTTCGGAATGTGATCTAAAAACCACTCTTAAAATTGTCTCAAAAGGAAAACAGGATAATTATAAGTGGGTTTCGCGTGGAGGACATGCACATTATGTTATTGCCCGCGACGGGCAAACTTATCGCATTTTGGATAAAAAATATAGAGCCGCCCATGCCGGTCTAAGTATGTGGAATGGAGAGACTGGCTTAAATAGAAGCTCTGTTGGAATAGAACTCGTGGCATATCATAATGGAAGCATTACAAATAATCAGTATAAGTCGATTAGATTATTAATCAATATTCTAAGAAGGGTTTACCGTCTCAACGGCCGCTCCGTGCTTACTCATAGCCAGGTTGCCTATGCTAAGCCAAACGACCAAGAACCATTTTATCACCGCGGCAGAAAGCACTGTGCGCGAAATTTTGACCGGATACGTGCCGGAATTGGTTCAACCTGGCTTTATGACCCAGATGTTAAAGCCGGGCGTTTAAAGCCGGAGCCAGAATTAGCTTCCATATTTTATGGCGATAAATTGCATACAGAAAAAAAGCAATTTGCAGATGTGATTAATCAAAAACAAACTGTCTGGGCTATTACGAAAAGAAAATACAATAGTCCGGACACACTTTACAAACTCCCAAACGGCTGGATTATATCAGGCAATAGATTAGATAGCAGGATCGGATGGCACCGAATTCCTGATGGTACAAAAGTATTTATATTTTGATAAATTGAATTTAGATAATAAAAACATTCAAAAGTTTCGGGTGCCTCCTTTTTAACTGCACTCGAAGGGTTTTAATAGTATTTACATTTTTTATCTTTCAACAAATCTGAGATTTTCCCGCAAACTTGTGAAAACTATCTCATAATATTCTGCATTATTTTTCACTATTTTTCGAAATTTACAATCCTAATTAAATATCCATCTAATTGAAATCATTAAAGATTAATATTTGTTTGTTATTTGGCCTTTATTTTGCAGTTCCCCATAAGAAAATACATTTTACTGCCGCCTAACTTCAAGAACAGAATAAAAAACCATAAGCGAGCTTAGCTGCTTAAAGGTTAAAATAATACATGGAAGTTTGCGGTGGTGTAAAATATGCTTCTCGG
>JARRKS010000209.1:0-6385 GCA_037387865.1 Flavobacteriaceae bacterium | reverse complement strand
GGCTTTTTTGGAGATTTCTTAAGCGGAAACATACCGCCACTAATTACGGTATAGTTATTTATCTTATCAATATATTTTTTGACAAAATTTTCACTTTCAGGAAAATTTCCTGCATCTATAAACAGCAAGTTGTCATATTTAGCTTCTTTGGCAAGCAAATTTCTTATAGAGCTACGACCCACATTATTCTGGAGCTCTTTAAAAAAACAATATTTTATTTTATTAATTCTATAATTGCTCTTATTTAATACTGATTTAGAGCCATCATCAATACAGATTATTTCAAAATCTATTCCAGTACTTGCGGTCTGTTTCGCAAGTTCTTTTGCTAATGAATAAACATTACAATGGAATGTTGGAATTAAAATAGATAGCATTAATATTCCTTAATTTTTTCAAAACTAATCATTATTATACATTTGGTTTCATCAATTGTTTTTTATTTCCAAACAATTGGTATAGTAATTGTATTTTTAATTGTATGAAACTAATTTGCACAATTATTTTTGCCTTATTATCATTTGTTCTTAACGGACAAAATGAGTTTCATGTATTTCCAGATAACCATAGAAAAAATCCGGGTAAGCCAACTGGAAATGGTAGTTTAAATAATCCTTGGGATTTGGAAACAGCATTGAGTCAAAACTCTAAAACTGTAAATGGAGGTGATATAATTTGGTTGCATGAAGGCACTTACCATGGACGTTTTGTTAGCAAATTGGAAAGTAATATTAAAGGAAAATATATTACAGTTTCTTCAATTCCTAATGAATGGGCCATTTTAAATGGTAATATTACGTCAAAGCGAACTTCTGTTTTAACAGTTACAGGCAGTCATGTGATTTACAAAGATTTTGAAATAACGTGGCTAGGTGATTTCTCTAGAAATCAAACCGATTCTAACTTTCAAAAGTCAGATGGTATAAGTCATAATAGTGGAGTAAATTGTAAGTTTATAAACCTTATTATTCATAACAATCCTGGTTCAGGTTTTGGTTCTTGGAAAAGAACAGGTAATTCAGAAATTAACGGGTGTTTAATTTATAATAATGGTTACTTTTCTACAAAAAGAGGTAGTGGAGTCGGTATATATGTTCAAAACTCCAGCAATCAATTGAAAATAATTAAGAACAATACCATTTTCAACAATTATTATAAAGGTGTTGAAGTCTGGTCTGCAAACACAAATGCTAATGAAGAATATGTTAAAAATATTACATTACAAAGCAATATTATTTTTAATAATGGACTACCTTCAAGAGTTTTTAGAGATAATTTAATTATTGCCACGGACGATAGAAACGGAATTAATATTGCAAGAAATATTACTGTAAAAAATAATATTTTCTATCATAACACAAAATTATCTAAAGTTATCGAAAACAATAACGCATCATCACTAACATTGGGTTTTAATAATAATGCTGCAATAGAATCTATTAAAGTCTTAAATAATATAATTATAGGCAGAAAAGATGCTATCCGAATTTTAGATGTTAAATCTCTTCAATTTGAAAACAATATAGTTTATAGTGGTTATGTGCGCTTAAGAGAATCTACAATAAAGCACATTAATCCGAATAATTGGCAGTTTTCAAATAACACCTATTATACAAGAAGAAATACGCCTATTAGAGTTCAAGGAGTTAGGGATTATAATATAGAAGAGTGGAATAAAACATATGGACTAGATAATCATACCACATACAAGAATTTTAAAGAGTTTAATCTAAATAATGTTATTGATATTTCAAGGAATGAATATGACAAAAATAGGTATAGGGTAGTTCTTTTCGATAAAAATGAAAATGATGTCACTGTAGATTTTTCAGAATATGGGATTACAAAAGGAACAACATATGCAATTAAAGATGTTGAAAATTATTCGGAGGTTTTGAAGTCTGGAATTGTTGGTAATGATAAAAAAATAGTGTTTCACATGAAGCTAAATAAGGACAACAAAAACAAGACGTTTGACAATTTTGGAGTTTTTATTATTGAATTCAATAAAGTAGGAACGAATGAAAAAGTTGGTTTTTTGAGTAAGTTTTTTAAATGGATTTTTTAAGCTTTTCTTTGTACCACTTCATACACTTGATTCTCATCACACTTCAATGTTTTACTTGGATATTTAAGCAGTAAAGCGTAGTCATGCGTAGCCATTAAAATGGTATTGCCATTTTTGTTTATTTCTTGTAAGACCTCCATGACTTCAATACTAGTTTGAGGGTCTAGATTTCCTGTAGGTTCATCAGCTAAAATAAGTTCAGGATCATTAAGCAGAGCTCTAGCAATAGCGACACGCTGTTGCTCACCACCAGAAAGTTCATGAGGAAATTTAAACCCTTTGGTTTTCATGCCAACTTTGGTTAAAACTTCTTCAATTCGTGTATTCATAGCTTGTTTGTCTTTCCAACCAGTAGCTTGAAGTACAAATAAAAAATTGTCATTAACTGTTCTGTCGGTAAGCAATTTAAAATCCTGAAAAACCACACCTAGTTTTCGTCTTAAAAAAGGTATTTCACTTTCTTTCAAAGTTCTCAAATTATAATCAACAATATGTCCTTCACCTTCAGTAAGTTGTAAATCGCCGTAAAGCGTTTTCATAAAACTACTTTTTCCACTTCCTGTTTTTCCAATTAAATAAACAAAATCACCTTTGTTTATTTCAACATTTACATGAGATAAAACCAAACTATTACCTTGGTAAATGGAAACGTCTTTTAATTTTAAAACTGGATTTGACATAAATGAATACGATTTTTTAACTGTTGTAAAAGTATGGCTTTATTATAACTTTTAAAATATTTAATAATTGCATTTTTTGGCACGATTTTTACTTTTAATAACTCGGTTTATAATTAACATTAAATTCTTGCGTAAAAACATATTAACCCTTTTGATCTTAATTGGGTTAAATTATCAAATTGTTGGTCAACAAACTGCAGCATATACCAGTGATTTGGTAGATTATCAAAAGGCACTTTCGCTTTATAACAATCAACAATACCTTGCAGCTCAATCATTATTTTATCAGGTTAAAAAGACTGCTAATGAAGAGGTTTTAAAATCAGATTGTGCCTATCATATTGCTAATTGTGCAGTTCGCTTAAATCAGCAAAATGCAGATAGATTGGTAGAAGATTTTGTAAAAGATTATCCTACGAGTACCAAAAGAAATACTGCTTTTGTAGATGTTGGAGATTACTATTTTGAAAACTCAAAATATCCTTATGCAAGGAAATGGTATGATAAAGTAGATGAAGAGTCTCTAGCAAGAAGTGAGCGTGATAAATTTTATTTTAATAATGGCTATTCTGCTTTTGCAACAAAACAATATAGCGATGCAAAGAAATACTTGAGTCGAGTCGAGAACTCACAAGAATATGGTTCGCAAAGTAAATACTATATTGGTTTTATGGCTTATGAAAGCGATGATTATGACACAGCCAATGAATATTTTGATCAAGTAAGTGATCAAGAAAGATATAGAGAAAAATTATCATATTATCAAGCTGACCTCAATTTTAAACTTGGCAATTTTGAAAAGGCTATTGAGCTTGCAAAAGAGCAATTACCAACAAGTGATGAGTTAGAAGTTTCAGAACTCAACAAAATAATTGGAGAAAGCTATTTTAATTTGGAGCAGTATGCAAAAGCTATTCCATATTTATCAGAATACAAAGGTAAAAGAGGTCGATGGAATAATACAGATTTCTACTTGTTAGGTTATGCATACTACAAACAGCAAGATTATGAAAAAGCCATTTCAGAATTTAATAAAATAATTGATGGCAATAATAGTGTTGCACAAAATGCTTATTATCATTTAGGAGAAAGCTATGTGCATGTTGACAAAAAACAACAAGCACTTAATGCTTTTCGAAATGCGTCTCAAATGGATTTTGATTTGAAAATCCAGGAAGATGCTTGGTTAAATTATGCTAAAATAAGCTACGAAATAGGAAATCCGTATCAATCAGTTCCACAAGTTCTAACGGGTTATCTTGACAAATATCCTGACACTAGTTATAAGGAAGAAATAGAAACACTTTTAATAGACTCTTATATCACTTCAAAAAACTACAAGGAAGCCATTAAACTGCTTGAAGGGAAGAAAAGTTTTGAGAATAAAGTAGCTTATCAAAAAGTGTCTTTTTATAGAGGTATAGAATTGTATAATGAAGGTAACTTTATAGAAGCAGAGACTTTTTTCGATAAATCTTTAAAAGAACCAAGAGTTGATGAATATACTGCAAGAGCGACTTTTTGGAAAGCCGAAACAGATTATAATTTAACCAATTATGATGATGCTTTGGTTGGATTTAAACAATTTCAACAATTGTCACCTTCAACATCTCTAAAGGAAAATACGAATATAGATTATAACTTGGCATATACATATTTCAAGCAAAAAAACTATAAACAATCAACACAGTATTTTAATCAGTTTATTACCAATCATAAAGACGATAAAGTAAGACTTAACGATGCTTATTTAAGACTTGGTGACGGTCATTTTGTTTCAAGTGATTATCAAAGCGCTATTAATGCATATAACCAAGCCATTAAAATAAACGAAATAGAATCTGATTATGCCTTCTTTCAAAAAGCAATAAGTGCTGGATATATTGGTAAATCATCAACCAAAATTTCTGAATTGGAGCAATTTATATTAAAATATCCAAATTCAAAACTACGTGATGATGCTATGTACGAGTTAGGAAATTCTTATGTAAAAACAGGAGAATCAGACAAAGCCATTCAGATGTATGACAGATTGAATTCTGAATACAGAATGAGTTCCTTTGTTCCAAAATCATTATTAAGGCAAGGTCTTGTTTATTATAATAGTAGTGATAATGAACGTGCGTTGAACAGGTTCAAAAAAGTAGCTGGAGATTATCCTGGTTCTCCAGAAGCAGTACAGGCCGTTTCAACAGCTAGATTGATTTATGTTGACATGGGAAGAGTCAATGAATATGCTGCTTGGGTAAGAACTTTAGACTATGTAGAAGTTACAGATGCAGATTTAGATAATACAACTTATGAAGCTGCCGAAAAGCAATATCTCGAAAACAATACAGATAGAGCAATTACACAGTTTAATGGTTACTTAAACAATTTTCCAAATGGAATTCATGCGTTACAGTCACATTTTTATTTGGCACAGTTGTATTTCAAAAAAGATTTAAAAGACAATGCTACACCACATTACAAGTATGTGGTTGATGCTACTCAAAGCGAATTTACAGAAGAAGCCTTGTCTAGACTATCACAAATTTATTTAGAAGAGAAGAACTGGATTGATGCCATTCCTGTATTGAAACGTTTGGAAAGTGAAGCAAATTTTGAGCAAAATATTGTATTTGCCCAATCTAATTTAATGAAGGATAATTACGAATTGCAAAATTATCAAGAAGCAGTTGACTATGCTGAAAAAGTGCTCGGACAGTCTAAAATAGATAACAGAATAAAAAGTGATGCCAAGGTGATTATTGCTCGCTCTGCAATACAAATGGGTAATGAAGAAAAAGCTAAAACAGCTTTTGAGGAAGTAGAACGTATTGCTACTGGAGAACAAGCAGCAGAAGCTCTGTATTACAATGCCTATTTTAAAAACAAAGAAGGCAGTTATGAAGCTTCTAACACAAAAATTCAAAAACTAGCAAAAGATTATTCTGGGTATAAATATTATAGCGCAAAAGGATTAATCATTATGGCAAAGAATTTTTATGAACTCGGTGATGCATTTCAAGCTACTTATATTTTGGAAAGTGTGATTGAAAATTTTACAGAGTTTGACGATGTTGTAGATGAAGCTAAAACAGAGTTGGTAAAAATTAAAACCGAAGAAGCAAAAAGAAATTCATCAATACAAACCGAAGAAGGTAATTAATTTCATTAATCAAAAAACAGTAACAAACTATGCGAAATCAATTAAATATTTTAAAAGTTTTTATAGGTATTCTGTGTTCTTGTTTCACATTTGCTCAAGAAAGAGATAATGATACCATTAATACAGATGTTATTAATGTAGTAAAGCCATATACACCTTCAATTTCTGATGCATTTAAAGTTAAGGAAATGGCTACAATAGATGATGAAGAAACGAATGCTAAAAAGGATGTAAAATACAATATATTTTCATTTCCAGTGGCTTCAACCTTCACACCGGCAAAAGGCAAGGCGGCGGTAGTTGAAAAGGCTCCACCAGCAAAAATTTATGATAACTATATGACTTTAGGTGTTGGTACTTACACAACATTTCTTGGAGAATTGTATTTAAATCATGCGATTAATCGTACAGAAAGTGTAGGCGGTTATATTAGTCATCATTCATCAGCAGGTGGTATTGATAATTTGTTACTTGATGATAATTTTT
>JARRKS010000208.1:0-3519 GCA_037387865.1 Flavobacteriaceae bacterium | reverse complement strand
GCAAATTTTAAATCGACGACATCACAAAAAACTTTTATTCCAGCTTTATGTGCTTGTCTTATGGTTTCTTCAGGGCTTCCTAAGGAGGTTATTATAAAATCACAACCTTCTTCACATAGCACCTCAAGTTGACCTTTATATTTAATATTTGATTTATTAACAATTAAATTAAACCCAAAAGAACCTCCTTCAGTTTTAGCTGCTTTAAGTTCTTTTACAGCTGCTCTCAATTCTTCGAGAGTTCTGTAATTAAGTGCAGGAATACATCCTGCAATACCACCATTCATGGCTTCTTTTACCATAGCCACATTAGAAACCAAAAACATAGGTGCTTGAATAATTGGATATTTTATATGTAGAAGATTGGTAAGTTTGGTTTCCACTAAATCAATAAGTTTGTATTGTAAATATAGTTTATTTTTTTGGCGTTCCGAAAATCAAAAACATTTTGCTCTAGAAGATTAAAAAAATCATTAAAAATTTTTGATAATTGATATATATCATTGCAGCATGGCATTTTATACATTATTTTAAGGCTAATAATTTTAAATACATTAGCCATGAAAAAAATATTTTTTTATCTTATTTCGATTGGCTTTATAAGCCAAATGTACGCACAAGAAATTAAATTACCTGAAGTAATAATTTCAGCGGTTAATTATAAATACCTTAATGCCGTTAATTCAGAAGACTCTGATATGACCGTTAAACAATTGGAGAGTAAGGTAGCTCTTTATAACGTAAAAGAATCAGAATTATATGCTGATTATTATGACAATTATACGGTTCAGTTTTATATTCCTGATGGTATGATTGTAGCGGCATATGATAGAGATGGTAATATTATAAGAACTATAGAAAAGTTCAAATCTGTAAAATTACCTAAAGATGTTAGGGATAATGTTTTTAGAAGATATCCTAACTGGACATTGGACAAAAACGTATATCACGTAACATATAATAATGAAAATGCTAAAAAAGTCTATAAAATAAAACTTAAAAACGGAGATGAGGTTTTAAGGATAAAAATAGACGATGAAGGTAATTTTCTTTAAGATCTTAATTTTATAAAAAAATTAAAGGCGCAACCAGAAATGGTTGCGCCTTTTTATTTGTTAATACACGCTTAAAACGTTTCTGCATAACTTAATTTACTTAACTTCTTCGAAGTCTACGTCTTCAACGTCACTACTTTCGTCAGTACCTTGTCCATTTTGACTAGCCGTATCTGCATTAGGTTCTGCTCCTGCTTGTTGCGCTTCAGCTTGAGCCTTGTACATTTCTTCACTAGCCACTTTCCATGCTTCATTTATTTTTTCTAATGCAGGATCTATAATTGCCACATCTTTAGTCTCGTAAGCTTTTTTCAATTCTTCAAGAGCTTCTTCAATTGGTTTCTTTTTATCATCTGATAATTTATCACCAAATTCCTTAAGCTGACTTTCTGTTTGGAAAATCATGGCATCAGCTGCATTTAATTTTTCAGCTTTTTCTTTTGCCAATCTATCAGCTTCAGCATTTGCTTCAGCATCGGCTTTCATTTTTTGAATTTCTTCTTCTGTTAAGCCTGAAGACGCTTCAATTCTGATATCTTGTGTTTTATTTGTAGCCTTATCTGTTGCTGTTACATGAATAATTCCGTTAGCATCAATATCAAAGGTTACTTCAATTTGCGGAGTTCCTCGTCTTGCTGGTGGAATACCATCTAAATGGAAACGTCCAATTGTTTTATTGTCGGCTGCCATTGGGCGCTCACCTTGCAATACGTGAATCTCTACTGAAGGCTGATTATCTGCTGCTGTTGAGAAAATCTGCGATTTTTTTGTAGGTATTGTTGTATTAGCTTCTATAAGTTTTGTCATGACATTACCCATAGTTTCAATACCTAATGACAATGGTGTTACATCTAAAAGAAGAACATCTTTTACATCACCTGTTAAAACACCACCTTGAATACCGGCACCAACTGCTACAACCTCATCAGGGTTTACTCCTTTACTTGGTTTCTTTCCGAAGAATTTTTCAACCGCTTCCTGAACCGCAGGAATACGTGTAGAACCACCAACTAAAATAATTTCATCTATATCACTTTTTGAAAGTCCAGCAGCTTTTAAGGCAGTTTCACAAGGTGCAATTGTACGTTTTACTAAATCGTCAATTAATTGCTCAAACTTTGCTTTTGTTAAAGTTCTAACCAAGTGTTTTGGACCACTAGCGGTTGCTGTGATATATGGTAAATTAATCTCTGTTTGTGCTGATGAAGACAATTCTATCTTGGCTTTTTCTGCAGCTTCTTTTAATCGTTGTAAAGACATCGGATCTTCTCTTAAATCCATACCTTCATCTTTCTTAAACTCATCTGCTAACCAATTGATGATTTTTTCATCAACATCGTCACCACCTAAATGTGTATCACCATCTGTAGATAATACTTCAAAAACACCATCACCTAACTCTAGGATAGACACGTCGTGTGTTCCTCCACCAAAGTCAAACACTACAATTTTTTGATCTTTTCCTTTTTTATCAAGACCATAGGCTAACGCTGCTGCAGTTGGTTCGTTAATAATCCTACGAACTTTTAACCCTGCAATCTCACCAGCTTCTTTAGTTGCTTGACGTTGACTATCATTAAAGTAAGCAGGAACAGTAATTACTGCTTCGCTCACTGTTGTTCCTAAATAATCTTCGGCTGTTTTTTTCATCTTTTGAAGAATCATTGCCGATAATTCTTGAGGTGTATATAAACGACCGTCAATATCTACTCTAGGTGTATCGTTATCTCCTTTTACTACTTTATATGGTACGCGTTCTGCTTCTTTTTTAGATTCAGAATATTTATTACCCATGAAACGCTTGATAGAATAAACCGTTTTTGTTGGGTTTGTAACTGCTTGGCGTTTTGCTGGATCACCAACTTTAATTTCGCCACCTTCTACAAAAGCAATTACAGATGGTGTTGTACGCTTACCTTCTGCATTAGGTATTACAACAGGCTCATTACCTTCCATAACTGAAACGCAAGAGTTGGTTGTTCCTAAATCGATTCCAATAATTTTACTCATAATATATTCTTTACTGTGTTGAATTTTTAATTTTAATACACGATTAAGTAGTCAATCATTGTGCCAACAGGAAAATAGCCTAAAAAATGACAGTAAAACCAATTGGTCATCTAAAAATTGTGACAGGATGTCATACAAAATAAATTTAATAGATACTTATTAAAATAAAATTGTAGTATGCACTATTCAGCTATATTTGTTCAAACAGTTATTTATATTTTATGGAATGTATTTCGGATTTTGATATGCTAAAAATTGGCGTTGGACCATCAAGTTCCCATACGCTTGGACCTTGGCGTGCTGCAGAACGTTGGATAAAAGAATTAAAAGCTGACGGAATGTTTAACGATGTGCACCATGTAAGTGTTGACCTTTATGGTTCATTATCACTTACGGGAAAAGGTCATGCAACAGACTATGCTGTTATACTAGGTTTATTAGGTGCTAATCCAGA
>JARRKS010000207.1:0-3524 GCA_037387865.1 Flavobacteriaceae bacterium | reverse complement strand
ATAATTTGTTTTTTACAATTGGACCACCAATGCTTATGCCATATTGCTTCTGATCTAATTTTGCTTTAGGTAGTTTATCACCTTTTATCTTTCTTCCTGTCATGTCTTCATTTCTGAAGAAACCATAAACAGTTCCGTGAAATTCATTAGTTCCACTTTTAGTAACTGCATTAACTGTAGCACCAGTAAAACCAGATTGAGTAACATCATATGGTGCAGTAGATACTTGTATTTGATCTATAGCATCTAAAGATATTGGTTGCGCATCTGTCTGTCCTCCTGGAGTTGCTGCATCTAATCCGAATGGATTATTAAAAATTGCACCGTCTAATGAAAAATTATTGTATTGATCGTTTCTACCTGCAAAAGAACCATTACTAGCTGTTGGTTCTAATCTTGTAAAATCTGAAGCTGATCTTGAAATTGAAGGCAAACGGGTAAGCTCACGTCTACCAACACTTGTTTCTGCTCCAGTTCTGTCGCTACCAAAAGTACCTGTGCCTCCTGAACCTTGAATTACAACAGCTTCAAGTTCTTCGCTGTCCGATATCATATTAACATCCAAATTTTCTGTCTTACCTAAAGTTAAAAAGACATTATCAAATGTTTGTTCTTTATAACCTCTATAGCTTATAGTAATTGTATATGGACCACCTACTCTCAAGTTTAGTAAATTATAACGTCCATCAATATTGGTTGCAGCACCATATTTTGTACCTGTTGGTGTATGAACAGCTACTACATTGGCGCCTGGTAAAGGTTCAGAATTTTCGTCTTGAACTAAACCCTTAATGTTAGAAGTAGTAACTTGGCTGTAGCCAATAACTCCAAATAACATAATTAATAAAGAAAGAGTAATTTTTTTCATATTTATTATGGATTATTAATTAGTTTATTAAAATAACGAAAATAAAAATAAAAAACCGTTCAAATGAACGGTTTTCTTATTAACTAAATATAAACTTAATGTTTATAATCTCTTTTGATTTATTAAGCTTGCGCTACTACCTGAAAAGATAAGTCTACAGATACTTCTCTATGTAAACGTATAACAGCATCATACTGACCTAAACGCTTAATATTACCACCTGTGATACTAATGTATTTTTTGTCAACACTATGACCTTCTTTTTCCAAAGCTTCTGCTAAATCTATTTTGGTTACAGAACCAAATAATTTGTCTCCAGCTGATGCGCCTTCTGTAGCTTTAGCAGCAATCTTAATTTCTAAAGTTTTTAAGGCTTCAGCTATTTCATTTGCATCGTCTATAATTTTCTTTTCTTTAAAAGCTCTTTGCTTTAAAGTTTCAGCCAACACTTTTTTTGCAGATGTAGTTGCTAAAACAGCCTCTCCTCTTGGAATTAAATAATTTCTACCATAACCGTTCTTAACTGTTACAATATCGTCTTTAAATCCTAAATTTTCAACGTCTTGTTTTAATATAAGTTCCATTGTTATGTGTATTTATTTTAATAAATCTGCTACGTAAGGCATTAATGCTAAATGGCGTGCTCTTTTTACAGCTACAGATACTTTTCTTTGATATTTTAATGAAGTTCCTGTTAAACGTCTTGGTAAGATTTTACCTTGCTCATTAACAAATTTTAATAAGAAATCTGGATCTTTATAATCTATATATTTAATTCCAGATTTTTTAAAACGACAATACTTTTTATTCTTGGTCGTGTCTATATTAAGCGGTGTTAAATATCTAATTTCACCGTCTTTTTTTCCTTTTGCTTGTTGCTCTATAGATGACATAATTACGCTTTTTCTTTAAGTTTAACTCTTCTTCTTTCTGCCCAAGAAATGGCATGCTTATCTAGTTTTACTGTTAAGTAACGCATAAAACGCTCATCACGTCTAAACTCAACTTCTAATTGAGAGATTACCTCTCCTGATACAGTGTACTCAAACAAGTGATAAAAACCACTCTTTTTGTTTTGAATTGGGTAAGCTAGTTTTTTTAAGCCCCAATCTTCTTTAGCTATCATCTTAGCACCGTTAGAAACAAGAAAATCTTCGTATTTCTTAACTGTTTCCTTTATCTGATCTTCAGATAAAACGGGATTTAAGATGAAAACAGTTTCATAATGATTCATAAAATTTCAATTTATTGTTAAAAATGGGTGCAAAAATAATCTTTTTATTTATATATTGCAACTATCCCTAACCAATATTACAATGAATATTAAAACTGTTAAAATTATGTTAAATTAAACAGTTTATCGATGTTTTTTGGTTTTTAACCGAATTTTTTGTACTATTGTCGATACTTAACCGAAAATATTAAATGTTATGACTTTAAACTGTGTAGTAGTAGACGACTCAGCAATTCAGCGCCTCTCGATTGTAAAGTTAATTGAAAATCATCCTTCGCTTAACTTGATTGCTGAATACAGTAGCGCTTTAGAGACCAAAAATGGTCTAAATTCCCATCAAGTAGATCTTATCTTTCTAGATATAGAAATGCCAGTATTAAACGGATTTGAACTTCTGGATGTCTTAAATAATAAGCCTCAAATTATTTTTGTAACCGGTAAAACAGAATATGCATTTAAAGCATTTAACTACGATGCTACAGATTATTTGCATAAACCTCTTACCAGAGAACGCTTTAATGTAGCAGTAGACAAAGCTTTAGAGCAACATAAATTAAAATTAGACTTTAACGAAACTGAAGGTGAGCATATCTTTGTAAAGAGTAACCTGAAAAAACGTAAAGTTTATATAAAAGACATTAAATGGATTGAAGCTCTTGGTGATTATGTAAAATTAGTTACCGAAGAAAACAGTCTTGTAGTATTATCTACAATGAAAGCTTTTGAACATGAATTACCAGAAGGTAAATTCTTAAGAATTCATAAATCTTATATTGTAAACCTAGATAAAGTAGACAGATTTAATAGTAAAAATGTTGAAGTAGGCGCTTATGAAATTCCTTTAAGTCGTAATAAAAAGACGCAATTAGTAGACGCTTTAAATAATATATAAATTTTAAAAGTTATCGACATTTAAAATTACTTTTACAGCCCTAAAATCTTTAATACTAAAGAAGCTATTGTTAACTTTAATAATAGCTTCTTTAGTTTTTTTAAGTGATTGTTTTTGAGGAATTTTAATAAGTATGTTTTTATGGTATTGATTTCTTATTCTTGATACTGGAGGAAATTCTGGTCCTAATACATAATCGTTGAATATTTGTCTTAATGATTTAGCCAACCAGCTAGATGCCATATTTACTTTATTATAATCTTTATGCTTTAAGGTTATTTTTATAAGCTTATAAATTGGCGGATATTTATAGTTATATCGCTCATCCATTTGCTCTTTATACATGCCTGCATAATCATTTGTAGAGACTTGTTGCAATATTCTATGATACGGATTGTAAGTTTGAACGAGTACTTTTCCTCTTTCATCAAGACGTCCAGCTCTTCCTGCTACTTGTAAGATTATCTGAATACTACGCTCTAAAGCTCTAAAATATGGAAAATTAAGCATATTATCAGCATTCATAACAC
>JARRKS010000206.1:0-3525 GCA_037387865.1 Flavobacteriaceae bacterium | reverse complement strand
GAAGTAGGCTAACCTTGCAAAATTAACATAAAAAATTTAACTTGAAAAAATTCTATGCTAAAACACTTTAAAAAACTTTAGAATTATAGCTTATTTAGTAAGCGTAAATTTATCTGCCCTAATTAAGGATTTAAAAACCCTGGATCGATGTTATATGGTAGGATTGACCGCAGATCTTGCTTAGTTTTTGCTTTATGAATATTTGCAAACAAATATCGCAAATAATTATAGCTGTTGATCTCGTTGGCTTTGCAGGTCTCAATAATGCTAAAAATAATGCTACTGGCTTTAGCGCCTTTTTCGGTATTATTAAAAAGCCAATTCTTACGACCTATCACGAATGGTTTAATCGCACGCTCGCAATCGTTATTATCAATTCTAATTTGACCATTTTCTAAATAAACAACCAGTTTTGGCCATTGTTTTAATGGGTAATTAATAGCTTTCCCTAATATACTAGTTGGCGGAGCTTGATCTTGATAATACAATAATGTTTGATGTAACTGCTCTATTATTGGCAGCGAGCGCTCCTGTCGGATTTGATAGATTTGCTCATACGGCAATTCTTTGGCCATTCGCTCAATATCATATAATTTGCTAATAATATCAATAATCTTAGAAGCTATGCCAGGTTTCTTTGTGATTTTTACAATATCCATAAATTTTCGCCGCACATGAGCCATACAACCAACCCCAGTTATATCATCTCGATTATGTAGTTCATTATAACCAGCATAGCCATCACTTTGATGATAGCCTTTAAAATTCTTAAAAAAATCAGAGGTTGAGCTGCCAGATCTTGATTCTTGATATTCATAAACAACCGCTCTTTGCTTTCTATTGCCAGACATATGCACCCACATATAATTATTGCTTTTCTCATTATTCAATACATTAATTGTAGTTTTGTCGCTGCAAATATAATTTGAGCTATTCATATCCTCTTTCAAAAGCTCGATAATTGGCTTTAATATTTCGGCGCCAGATAATATCCATTTTGACATAGTTGCCCGTGACAAGTTAATACCAAGCCTTTGCCACATATGTTCTTGCCGATATAATGGGCAATGATCGTTGAACTTTTGCGTGTAAATATGGGCAAGTAAATTTGGCGTAGCAATAGATTTACTAATTGGAGTAAAAGGTGCTGCTGCTCTTTTTACCACTTCCTCACAGCATTTACAGGCATATTTATAACGAATATGTTTGTTAACAATGACTTTTGCGGGTATTACATCTAATTGCTCAGAAGTTTCAGAGCCAATATGAATTAATTCACCGCCACAATCACATTTTAATTCTTCTCCTTGTAATTCATGGATAATTTCATTCCTAGGTAAATTCTCAGGCAGAGCCTTGCGTCCAGCTTTTTTCTTTTTAGGCGCAATAGAATCTTGAGCTTGCGTTACTTCCTGAATCTCTGGCTTGGCGTAAGTTTCTGCTTCGTTAAATAAAAAACTCATTTGATCTACATGAGATGCCCTCGATTTCTCTGAGCTCTTACCGAAAATGGAATGTTTTAATAAAGCGCAATTATACTTTGACATTGCTAGTTCTATCTTAAGCCATTCTGCTTCTTTAGATAAAGATTGATTATTAGTTTTAAGAGCATTATTTTCAATTATAAGAGCTTGAATTTGCTCTTCTAATTTCGATATATTGTCTTGAGAATTACTAACTTGCACGATGATAAAACTGGCATTAGTTTATAGGTGTCATTGTAACATAAAACCCTTGAACTGTATATCATTAAAGCTTTTTTTATTAGAAATATTTGCTATATTTCAAGGGTTGAAAGCCAGTAATTTTATCAATATCTAAACCATCAAATAACCAGAGTAATTGCTCATAAGTAATACACCTTGCTGCAACTAATTTTGGAATTTTAAATCTTTCTTTTTCTAGTCTTTTATATAATAAATTGAAACCATTCTTATGCCAATAAAGCATTTTTAGTTTGTCATATTGCTTATTATAAAAAATATGAATACTGCCATCGCTAGGATTTAAATGTAGATGTTCGGATATAATAATCGATAAGCCGTCAATAGATTTACGCATATCTACAGTTTTGTTGTAAAGTAATATTTGACAATTATTTGGTAGCATTTAATGCCTCCATAATCGATTTAAGCTCAGAAATATTACAACCAGAATTCAATTCTATTACAACTCCTGAGCGACTAGTCATTTTCAATGGCGAGTTGATTTTGATAAACTCCTGGCTAGAAGAACTTAACTTGCGATCATTGACACTTAAGGAAATAAAATCACCAGGACCATCAAAATCATTCTGATCATCTAAAAAATATTTACGCCATTTGTAAATACTTCCTCTGCTGATATTGTGTAATTTACAAAATTCTGCACTACTGATCGTTCTTGACTCAAATTTAGAAACCAGCTCTTGCCAAGCTCTACTAATATTACAATTATCTAACATCTCTATCTCCATGAGTTATACTTGGAAATAGCTATATCATATTATTTTCTTTTTGTAAGATGCAGGAAATTTGACGCTTACATTTGTTTTACTACATGATTAACCTCAAAATCATTACAACCTTGCTTTATAAGCGAAGATATTGTATTAAAATGTTCTTCTTTTAACATTCCTTTTTGGGGGAAAACTAATTGATAAATTGGATCATTAGGAATATCATTCCAATTAATTAATTTTTCTATTGTATACTGATTTACCTTAAAAGGTAAAACCTTGGATACTACTTCTATTATATGTAAATCTTCCTGAGAAAATTTCGATAATTGAGGTATTTTCTGAAAATTATTTTCATTATACATTTTATTCTGTATAGGACTAACCATATTTCTCTTATCCTTTGGTCTTGAAAGCTATTTTTGTACCGTATTATAAAAAAGTCTGAAACTAAACGATTTTATCTCATACCCTTTAACTTTAAAACTTATTTGTGATATAAATAACTCATTCTCAACAACTACGGAAGTTATAGAGGAAGTTACTTATTATTTTTCAAATACGAGTTCAGTAAATATAAATTAGATCATTATATTCATTAGTTACAACCCAATCATTGCTTAAAGTATCTATATCTGATAAAAGATTGTAACCTTCATAGATTACCTCTCCTATTTTACTAAAACTTAGTTTTCTTAATCGAGCAGTTCTTTCGTTTTTATAAATACAATAATCTTTACTTTCTCTCTTAATAACGGCATCTCGTTCATATACCATTTTTATCGCTTTTATAAAGTCCATTATTTACCCATATATGCTCGTAAAGACTTATGCACCAGTTCACTAATAGTAATATCATTCTCTAGCGCATAACGCTTTATTTCCTTGTGAAAGCTTTTGTCAACTTTGACTACTAAATTAGCATCTTTATTATCTTCTAATTGTTTAAGTGCTTTCTCTTTATTTATTGATGGACGACCGGTTTTTAGTGAACTCATAATATCTCTTTAATCTCATTTACTATATTTGTAATCTCATGTATCGCATCATTGTTAGTAGTGTCAAAAACAGATTGTCCCTCTGCTGCT
>JARRKS010000205.1:0-3530 GCA_037387865.1 Flavobacteriaceae bacterium | reverse complement strand
ATAATACCAACTACAATTGCCTTGAGTTTCTTATTGTTGTATTTTCCTTTATTACCAGATTTAGCCATATTAAAAAAACACTACGAAAAAGTGAAGCCAAAATTAAGTAAATGGTATGGTAAATAAATCGATATTTTAAGATATTTTTCATGATTCAGTATTTTTAGAGATTCTTTTTAATTGTTTCTCATCTGCTGTTCTTTGAATGGGAATAACAGGTAAAAACCTTACTAACAAAGTAATGATCAGTAGGGCCATTGCCAAAGTGGCAAAGGTAATTAACCATTCATGAATACTAGGAAAATAATGGTGCCAAGATTCTGGCACACCTTCTATTGGTAAAAATGGATGAAGCAATGTAGGGATGACAATGATATAACGTTTCCACCAAGAACCTAACACAACCATTAAACCAACAATAAACATTGGGAAAGGTTTTCTTCCATTTTTAAATAACAGTATTATAAGCGGCAATAACAGACCAACAATTTGTGCAAACCAAAACAGGGGTGCCCATTCACCAAAGACCAATGAATTGAGGTGAATGTCTTCTTCAACTGGTGCCGTAAAAATAGGTATTAAATATTCATTGATATTAAAGTACAAATAGGTTAAACAAGCGAGACCTAAAAATTTACCTAATTTATCAAAATGATAGTCTGTAATATAATTTTCTAATCCTCTAACCCTTCTAATAATGTAAACCATTGTAACCAAAGCCCCAAGCCCGGCAACGAAAGCTCCGGAAATAAAATAGGCACCCATATTGGTACTATCCCAACCAATTCTATAAGTCGTAGAGAATAACCAGGCATCAATGGTTTGTAGAATAATACTTACTGGTATAATTAGAACAGCGATAATCCTAATTGATTTTTCTTGGATTGCTTTTTGGGCTTTACTTCCATTCCAGTTGAAAGATAATTTACCATACCATTTACTTAATTTTGGCTTCACTTTTTCGTAGTGTTTTTTTAATATGGCTAAATCTGGTAATAAAGGAAAATACAACAATAAGAAACTCAATGCAATTGTAGTTGGTATTATTATGACATCCCATGTAATAGGTGATTGAAGCCTTGCATATAAAAACAGATTTAATAGTCTATCAGGTCTACCCATATCAATCATAATTGTAAGACCTGCCATTACAATTGATGCCAGAGTTATAATTTCAGCAATTCTAACTAATGGTGTTCGCCACTGATTGTTGGTTAACCTTAATATTGCGACGGTAACAGATCCAACAAAACTTGTTGCCACAAAAAATACAAAATTGGATATATAAATTCCCCATAGTGCATAATCTCGCATATTGGTAACAATTTGTCCTTTTATGATTTGATCTATATACGCAATTAACCCGATAATAATCACTATTACTAAAAAGATAACCCAAATGTTACCTCGTCTACCAAATTTTTTTGGTACCAAATCGTTAAGGAGAGCATCATAATTTTTCATGATTCTTCAGGTTTTTCAACAGATTCGTATTCTTTGTAATTTTCTAAACCATCTTCAAAATCAACTAATCTATCTACAGGTGGTAAATAATAAACACTAGGGGCAGTACCCAATTCTTCCATTAATCTATAACCAGCTTTGTCTTCTAATAATTTACTTAATCTTAAAGTTTCCTCCCCATTTGTCACAGTATCTTCATATTTATCTCCAAAATAAAAAACACCATTTGGACAAGCTGTTACACAATGAGGGAGTTCATTGTTTTTAATCATGTGTGGACAAAAATCACATTTATCAGGCGTTCCTTTTCGACTAGGAACACCAGCATATTCAATCGAGGGGTTTTCGTTCTCCATATCCATATGCATGGTGATCTCACTCATATCACCTTGAGCAGGCTCACTCCAATTAAACACTCTTATTGAATAGGGGCAAGCTGCCATACAAAATCGGCAACCAATACAACGTTCATTATCTATCAATACTAATCCATCTCTTCTCTTAAAAGTAGCATCTACAGGACAAACGGTCACGCAGGCAGGTTGATCGCAGTGCATGCAAGTACGCGGCATCCAATATGGAGCGGTGTCTTTTGATTCCTGCATTTTATGAACCTTAAGCCAAGCGTTTTCACCTGTAATATAATGGTGTTTATTACAAGCACTTACACATTTTAACGCATTTTTGCATTTTGCCAAGTCAATAACCATGACAAATTTTCGATTTGGCATGCCTTCCCTAACATTATATTTTTTATCGTCTTCATGATGATGTGTTACTTCAATAACTTCAGATGAATCTACTTGAATCAATTTACCATCTGTGGTCATTAATTCCATTTTTTCACCATTACTATTCTTATTCTTGGCACTTAATTTTCCAGAGATTTTTGATAAGCCTATAGCGCCAATAGTGGTCGCAATTCCTAATTTAAGTCCTTTGTCAAGAAATTTACGTCTTGAGTTTTTATTATTTTCTTTCATAATTAAATTAAGTTACTGGAAGCTATAGTTTTTTACCTAGCCATCTGAGAAATGATTTATTCGATAAGTTTTTCTTTACAACTTTTGCTTTTTTTACAGTATTAACTTTTACTTTAACTACTGTGCCGTCTGGCTTTAACAACGTCTGATATTCGTCCTCATTTCCATCATCAACATCATTAATAATCTCCTTATTAATAGGGATAGATATTCCAAGAAGGGGAAACAGCAAACTACCTCCTAATAAAGGCAAGAAGCCTCGTCTTGAGATTTGTTTTTCTTTCACAGATTTGTTTTTCATAGTCAATTAAAAATTATAATTTCTAGTAATGTTGAATCCAATTAAAGCACCACGATGAAACATATCGTTTGTGTTTTTCATATAATTTTGTTGTGGTACTATACCATTATAATTAGTAATAAATATTTGAAAAGCATGCGCTGAAGTTGCAAATTCTAACCCTAGACTGATTCCAGGTTGATTTAATGGATTGTGTGGCGAAGGAGATTCAGGTGCCGATGGATCTCTATCAAACATTGTAATGGGTTGGCTATAATCAAACAATATTGACGTTTGTGGGCTTATTTTATAACGTCCACCAAATGCAATCGAAAACCGATCATTTTTTTCAAAATCTTCTACTGCATTATAATGCGACAAACTTGGTGCAAGTTGCAATGACAGTTTAGAATTGAACCTACGAGCAAAAATCAGTTGGTGAAAATTAGAATATCTATGTTGTCTTAAATAGAATAAATCATCATTACTATCTCCGGACCGGCCATCAATGGCGAAAACACCGTAATATGATATACTTACGGGAGTCCTATCAGAACGGGTTTGTCGAAATAATGCTACTTTCCAATTAAAATCATGCAACCTATTTGTTCTTGAGAAACCATATCCTATCGCTAATCTGTCTAAAACTGTATATGATAAGCCTAATCTGATATTTGTATTCGCTCCATAAATTCCGAATAAAGAGTTATCTTCAAATATAGAACCAAATCTATGTTGCATCTGTACCTCTAAAGTGTTTTTAGCGAATAAAACATTTGTAGGGTTATTGATTAAAGTTGCGC
>JARRKS010000204.1:0-6309 GCA_037387865.1 Flavobacteriaceae bacterium | reverse complement strand
TTTAGACCAATAAATATCATCAAAAATGAAGACAGAATTATTGTGAACTTTTGAAACAGTAATTCCAAAGCTGACCAATAACGTATACGATCTGATTTTCTTTGATGGCAACCATCAAAAAGATGCAACTATAGCGTACTTTAACTCATTTGTTTCAAAAGTTCACAATAATTCTGTCTTCATTTTTGATGATATTTATTGGTCTAAAGATATGACAGCAGCTTGGGAGAAAATAAAACAACATCCAAAGGTTACTATAAGCATAGATACTTTTCAATGGGGTATGGTATTCTTTAGAAAAGAACAAGAAAAACAACATTTCACTATTAGATTGTAACAAGCCTTTGAATCTTGCGTCATACAAAATAGAAAAACTTATTTTTACAGAATAGAAAGCAAATACACTCTATGAGTAATGTGATAAAAATTAGAGGAATCATTCGAGATTTTAAATTAGGCCAGGAAACAGTTCATGTTCTAAAAGGCATTGATTTAGATATTGAAAGAGGTGAATATCTTGCTATTATGGGACCTTCTGGTTCTGGGAAATCGACACTCATGAACATTTTAGGCTGTTTAGATACAGCAACGGCAGGACAATATATTTTGAATGGAAAAGACGTAAGCAAAATGAGTGATGACGAATTGGCCGACATCAGGAATACAGAAATTGGTTTTGTTTTTCAAACCTTTAACCTCCTACCTCGAACAACGGCTTTAGACAATGTGGCCTTACCCATGATTTATGCAGGTGTTTCTAAAAGTAATAGAATAAAAAGGGCTGAAGAAGTATTGACCAATGTTGGTTTATCTGATAGGATGGATCACAAACCCAATCAATTATCTGGCGGTCAGCGTCAACGTGTTGCTATTGGTCGTGCTTTAATTAATAAACCTTCAATAATTCTTGCCGACGAGCCTACTGGAAACCTAGATTCTAAAACTTCATTAGAAATCATGGAGCTTTTTGACGATATTCATAATGCTGGAAACACGGTGATTATGGTCACTCACGAAGAAGATATTGCAGCCAGAGCACATCGAATTATTAGATTAATTGATGGTATGGTTGATAGTGATACCATAAACAAATAGATCAAAACAAACTTTCATTATAATATCTGTTTGTATATTTACTAACAATATAGTTTACTCTAAATGACAAAAATTTTCAGATCAGTTTATAAATTAATTTGGAAATATATTATTGTAGAAATACTCTTGATTTTTGTAGGTATCAATCTGGCGATTTCTCAAAATAAAGAAGTAGCCATCTCTAAAATAAAGGAAGAGGTTAAAAATAACTTGGAAGAAATAATTACTGCCCGAAAGGTGAATCAGAATATTATAAGTGCCTATAACGATTATAGAGCGTTTTATGGTAAAGACTCTGACAAAGTGATTACTTCATCTGAAGATTTCAATGCATTACAGAACAAATACCCAGGTTTTTTTAGAGTAAAAGACTCCATAGATGTTGAGGCTGGTTTAAAAAAATATTTGGGTTCCACATTTATTGAGCTTGAACTGGCAGATTTAAAAGAAATTGCCTGGGAAACCACAAAATCTATTAATATAACCAATGAATTCAATTATGAGTGTTTGTATGAATTGGAAAACATCTATAACTTACAAAGAAGAGTCCAGAGTATTATGGACCAAGCAGTTAACGCCCTACAAAATGGGAAAATAAATGAGCTCATGACCATTTTGAATATTATGAAACAACTTGATACACAGTTGGAAAAGCATTACATAAGCATGCTAAAGGATATTGATAATTGTTATTAATTTTAGAATCCTAACAAATGAAAATTTATACTAAAACAGGAGATAAAGGAACAACAGCATTATTTGGAGGAACTCGTGTTCCAAAACACCATATTCGTATTGAAAGTTATGGTACAGTAGACGAGTTAAATTCTCATCTTGGTTTAATAAGAGACCAAAAAATTAATGAGCATTATCAAAAAATCATAACTCAAATTCAAGAAAATCTGTTTACTGTTGGAGCAGTTTTGGCTACAGATCCAGAAAAAGCTATTCTAAAAAGTGGTAAAGAGCGTTTAAACATCCCCAAAATATCTTCAGAAGATGTTGCCTTACTTGAAAATGAAATGGATACTATGAATGAAAGTCTTCCACCTATGACAAACTTTGTACTTCCTGGAGGGCATCAAACGGTGTCATTCTGTCATATAGCGCGATGTGTTTGCCGTAGAGCAGAGCGTTTAACGTCTGCACTTAAT
Source organism: Flavobacteriaceae bacterium (assembly GCA_037387865.1). Lineage (GTDB taxonomy): Bacteria > Bacteroidota > Bacteroidia > Flavobacteriales > Flavobacteriaceae > Gilvirhabdus. The sequence goes on along the minus strand of JARRKS010000204.1, from coordinate 4,060 downwards.
GAAATACAACCTGTAGAATCTAATGCTTTGGTCTATCTAAACCGACTATCTGACTACCTTTTTGTATTGGCACGGAAGTTGTCTCAAGATTTACAGGCAACAGAAATTAAATGGGTTCCAAAAAAGTAATATTAAAAGAATCCAACAAGTATTGTCAAAGCCTTTTTTAGTATAATTTAGACAGTATATAGCGCGTTCTTTAAAATAATGATTAAATAATTCATTTTTTCCTTGCTTGTTTAAACTAAAAAATTATTTTTGCAAAAATTTTAAATTGAATTAAAAATGTATTGGACACTAGAATTAGCATCGTATTTAAGTGATGCACCTTGGCCTGCAACTAAAGACGAATTGATAGATTATTCTATTAGAACAGGTGCGCCTTTGGAAGTTGTTGAAAATCTTCAAGCTATAGAAGACGAAGGTGACTCTTACGATTCTATTGAAGAAATTTGGTCCGACTATCCAACAGATGAAGACTACCTCTGGAATGAGGACGAATATTAATTACTATAAAAATACTTTATAAAGTCTCTTCATGAGACTTTTTTTGTGCCCATACATTATATGAATCATTACAACAAAACGTATCTTTGGCAGTACCAAAATGTAGTACTCTAAAATTTTAAAATAATATCACACAGGTTTAGCCTGTTACTTAAAATAAACAACACATGAGTTTATTAAATTCAGTATTAAAAGTCTTTGTAGGAGACAAATCAAAACAAGACGTAAAGGCAATCATGCCTATCGTTAACCAAATTAAAACCTTCGAATCAGCTTTAGAAGCCTTGTCTCATGATGAATTAAGAGCCAAAACAACTTTTTTTAAAAACACAATAGCAGAAGCTAATAAGGATATTGATGACCAAATAGCTCAACTCCTAGAAGAAGCAGATGCAACAGATGATATTGATAGACGTGAAGATATTTATCAAGAAATTGATAAACTAAAAGACGAGGCCTATAAAATCACTGAAGATGTGTTAAACCAAATATTGCCTGAAGCTTTTGCAGTAGTTAAAGAAACGGCTAAACGTTTTGTAAACAATACCAGCATAACAGTTACTGCAAGTACATTTGACAGAGAATTATCTGGTGAAAAAGATTATATAACGCTTGATGACGATAAGGCCATTTGGTCTAATTCTTGGGATGCAGCAGGTAAACCTATCACTTGGGATATGGTACACTATGATGTACAGCTAGTTGGTGGTATTGCTTTGCATCAAGGTAAAATAGCCGAAATGCAAACTGGTGAAGGAAAAACTTTAGTGGCCACACTCCCTATGTATCTTAATGCGCTTTGTGGTAAAGGCGTTCACCTTGTAACAGTAAACGATTATTTAGCAAAACGTGATAGTGCCTGGATGGCTCCTATTTTTCAATTTCATGGTTTAAGCGTAGATTGTATAGACTACCACCAACCAAATTCAGCTGCCAGAAAAAAAGCATACAATGCCGATATCACCTATGGAACCAATAATGAATTTGGATTTGACTACCTACGTGATAACATGGCACATGCACCAGACGATTTGGTACAACGCCCACATCACTATGCCATTGTGGATGAGGTGGACTCCGTTTTAGTAGATGATGCACGTACACCTTTAATCATTTCTGGTCCAATTCCGCAAGGAGACAGACACGAGTTTAACGAGTTAAAACCAAAAGTTGAAGATATAGCTAACGTACAACGTAAATATTTGGTTGGTGTATTAGCTGAAGCTAAAAAACTAATTGCAGAAGGCGACACAAAAGAAGGTGGTTTTAAACTCTTACAAGTTTATAGAGGTATCCCAAAAAACAAAGCACTTATTAAGTTTTTAAGTGAAGAAGGTGTGAAACAATTACTTCAAAAAACTGAAAATTATTACATGCAAGACAATAACAGGGAAATGCCTAAAGTTGATGCAGATTTATACTATGTTATTGAAGAGAAAAACAATCAAATAGAATTATCAGATAAAGGAATTGAATACTTGTCTGGAAAGGATGATCCTGACTTTTTTGTGATGCCAGAAATTGGTGTTGAAATAGCCAAAATAGAAAATCAAGGTTTATCAACTGAAGAAGAAGCCAAATTAAAAGAAGAGTTATTTAGAGATTTTGGAGTCAAATCTGAACGTATTCATACACTTAATCAGTTATTAAAGGCCTATGCTTTATTCGAAAAAGACATTCAATATGTGGTGATGGATAATAAAGTAATGATTGTTGATGAGCAAACGGGCCGTATTATGGATGGTCGTCGCTATAGCGATGGTTTACATCAAGCGATTGAGGCCAAAGAAAATGTAAAGATTGAAGCGGCTACCCAAACATTTGCTACTATAACACTACAAAATTATTTCAGAATGTATCGTAAATTGTCTGGTATGACAGGTACTGCGGTAACTGAAGCAGGTGAATTCTGGGAAATTTACAAATTGGATGTGGTAGAAATACCAACCAATAGACCAATTGCACGTCTCAAGAAGGTAGACCAGTTTTAATAGGTACAACATCTGTTGAAATTTCTGAATTGCTGGGGAAAATGCTTTCAATCAGAAAAATATCACATAACGTATTAAACGCAAAACAACATAAAAAAGAAGCAGAAATTGTTGCAGAAGCAGGTAATTCAGGGCAAGTAACAATTGCCACCAACATGGCTGGTCGTGGTACAGATATTAAATTAACTGACCAAGTTATAGAAGCTGGCGGATTGGCTATTGTTGGTACAGAACGCCACGATTCACGTCGTGTAGATAGACAGTTACGTGGTCGTGCTGGTCGTCAAGGTGATCCAGGAAGTTCGCAATTTTATGTATCTCTAGAAGATAACTTAATGCGTTTATTTGGAAGTGAACGTATAGCCAAAATGATGGATAGAATGGGATTAAAGGAAGGTGAAGTTATTCAACATTCAATGATCTCAAAATCTATTGAACGCGCACAGAAAAAAGTAGAGGAAAACAACTTTGGAATTAGAAAACGTTTATTGGAATATGATGATGTTATGAATGCCCAACGTGAGGTTGTTTACAAGCGTCGTTATCACGCACTTTTTGGTGAACGTCTTCGTGTAGATTTTGCTAATATGATTTTTGATACAGCAGAAATTATTGCAGATACCAACAAAGCAGCAAACGATTATAAAAACTTTGAGTTCGAATTGATTCGTTATTTTTCAATGAGTTCTCCAATATCTAAAGAACAATTTGACAAACTTTCTGTTCAAGAGATTGCTTCTACAGTTTACAAGGCAGCTTTTGATCACTATAAAGCGAAGATGCAACGTAATGCTGAAATAGCATTCCCAGTCATTAAAAATGTTTACGAAAATCAGCGCGACAAATTCAAACGCATTGTAGTACCTTTTACAGATGGTGTTAAAACATTGCAAGTAGTTACAGATTTAGAGAAAGCTTACGAATCAAAAGGAAAGCAACTAATTACAGATTTTGAAAAAAACATCACATTAGCTATTATCGATGACGCTTGGAAAACGCACTTACGTAAAATGGATGAGCTGAAACAATCTGTTCAATTAGCTGTTCATGAACAAAAAGATCCACTTCTAATTTATAAATTCGAAGCTTTTGAATTGTTTAAAAGCACTATAGAACAAGTTAATAAAGATGTTATTTCTTTCTTATTTAAAGGTGAATTACCAACTGAAGAAGGAAATATTAGTGAAGCCAGGCAAACGCGTAAGAGAGAAAAACTTGAAACTACCAAAGAAGAAATTCCAAATATGGACGAGCGCACAGCACAAAATAGAGCCGCTGGAAATACGCAACGCCAACCAGAAGTGGTTGAAACCATTGTTCGCGACAGACCTAAAATAGGAAGAAATGATCGTGTAACGATAAAACATGTGATGAGTGGCGAAAACAAAACCCTAAAATATAAACAAGCAGAGCCACTTATTACTAAAGGAGAATGGGTTCTAATAGAAGATAAATAAGTATAGAATAAGTAGTTGGTGCAGTTTTTTTAAGACTGTAGAACTGTATAACCGATTAATTACCATTTTTAACGAAAACTAGTAGAGACTTTTACTAGTTTTCGT
>JARRKS010000203.1:0-6929 GCA_037387865.1 Flavobacteriaceae bacterium | reverse complement strand
TTTAAATACTTGAGCCATCTCTTCAGGATGTCTTGATTTTGGAGTTTTTATTCTAAATCTTTTGGTTGTAAGCTTTCCCGTTACTGAATTTACCAATGCGCCTTTCATTCCAGTGCCGCCTATGTCTATACCAAGAACATCCATACTTTTTGTTGAGTTAGTTTTTTCAAAAGTAATAAAACTTTTAAGTTGACTTAAAAAGGATTTCTTTATTTCGTGAATTGAATAGATTATTCTATGAATGATAATAAAAAAGCGCATTTTTTATAATGCGCTTTTTGGGAATACATCATTAAGTTATAACCAACCTAAATAACTAAATGATTGTAGATTGTCCTAAATGTATATTTGCAAAATTTAAATTACTATCATTAGGATGATTAATAACATCTTCAATAAAATCACCAACTTTTGTGGTTGTAATATGATGAAATTTAGTGTTAATATCTGGTGTTGTAACATGTAACTTTAAAGATTTTTCAACGGCTTTTCTAATAAGTTCAGATTCTTCAAACAGTTCAAAATGATCTAACAGCATAGCAGCAGATAAAATGGATGCTATTGGGTTTGCAATACCTTTTCCTTTGGCTTGCGGATAAGAGCCGTGAATTGGTTCAAACATAGCGTATTTTTCTCCAACAGAGGCTGAAGCCAATAGACCAATGGAACCACCAATAACACTGGCTTCATCACTAATAATATCGCCAAACATATTTTCAGTAAGAATTACGTCAAACTGTTTGGGGTTTAAAATCATCTGCATGGCTGCATTGTCTACAAACAAAAAGTCTAATGCAACATCTTGATAGTTTTTTGCAACTTCTCCTACCACTTTACGCCAGAGTCTAGAACTTTCTAAAACATTGGCTTTGTCAACCAAGGTCACTTTCTTCTTTCTGTTTTGAGCTGCTTTAAAAGCCAAATGAGCAATACGTTCAATTTCATATCGTGAATATTCACATAAGTCTGAAGCTGTATCGCCGTCATCACTCAATTTTTTCTCTCCAAAATAGATGCCACCAGTAAGTTCTCGATAAATACTAATATCAGTGTCCTTTATGACATTCTTTTTTAAAGGCGATTTTGATATTAAAGTATCATAAGCTTTTACTGGACGAATATTAGCAAACAATCCAAGTTCCTTTCGTAATCTTAAAAGTCCTTGTTCGGGTCTTACTTTTGCTGTAGGGTCATTATCATATTTCGGATCACCTATAGCTCCAAATAAAATAGCATCGGTAGACTTGCATAAATCTAAAGTACTGTTTGGTAACGGGTCATTGTGCTTATCAATTGCAATGGCACCAACAGGAGCATGTTTAAAATTAAATGTATGGTCAAATTCTAATGCAATAGCCTTCAAGGCTTTTATTGCTTGATTTGTTACTTCCGGACCAATACCATCACCTGGTAAAACAGCAATGTTTAATTTCATTGTATTTTAAAATTGTTTTTCAACTTCAAAGGCTTCGATAACTTCTTTTTTGCTTAACAAAAAATCAATATCATCATAGCCATTAATCATACACGTTTTTTTGTAAGGATCTATATCAAAAGTTTCTGACAAAGCACCATCTTTTGCCGAAATAGTTTGAGCTTCTAAATTTACCGTAACAATTGTTTTAGGGTTATTTGTAATTTCAGACATCAAACTTTTTAGGAAATCAGGACTTACTTGAACCGGCAATAAACCATTGTTTAGTGCATTGCCTTTAAAAATATCAGCAAAAAAACTAGAAACAATAACTTTTAATCCATATCCAACTAAAGCCCAAGGTGCATGCTCACGACTCGAACCACAACCAAAGTTATCTCCAGCAACTAAAATGCTTCCAGAATAGGTTGGATCATTTAAAATAAAATCTTTATTTAGTTCTCCATTTTTATTGAATCTCCAATCTCTAAAAGCATTGTCGCCGAACCCTTTTTTATCTGTTGCTTTTAAAAAACGAGCTGGAATTATCTGATCTGTATCTACATCTTTAATATCTAAAGGAATTGCGGTAGAATGTAATGTTGTAAACTTTTCCATTTAGTTTAAGTGTTTTGTTATATCAATAATTTTTCCTTCTACCGCAGTAGCAGCAGCAACCAAAGGGCTAGCCAAAATTGTTCTTGCTCCTTGTCCTTGTCTTCCTTCAAAATTTCTATTGGAAGTAGAAACACAATATTCTCCTTGAGGTATTTTATCATCGTTCATTGCTAAACATGCCGAACATCCTGGTTGACGTAATTTAAACCCAGCTTCATCAAAGATATCTTTCAAGCCTTCTTCAATGATTTGAGCTTCAACCTGCTTGCTTCCAGGAACTAACCAAGCTGTAACATTTGAAGCCTTACGTTTGCCTTTCACATAATTGGCTGCTACTCTAAAATCTTCTATTCTAGAGTTTGTACAACTTCCAATAAACACATAATTGATGGGTTTGTTAATTAATGATTCGCCTTTTTGAAAGTTCATATATTTCAGAGATTTTTCAAAAGAAGCATCGTTTAATTCAGGAATGTTTTCAGTTATTTTAATTCCCATTCCCGGATTAGTACCATAGGTAACCATAGGTTCAATATCTGCTGCATCAAAGAAATATTCTTTGTCAAACTTGGCATCAGCATCTGATGGCAAGGTTTTCCAATAAGCAACTTTTTTATCAAATTCGTCACCTTTAGGCGCAAATTCTCTTCCTTTTACATATTCGAAAGTTGTTTCGTCTGGAGCGATCATACCGCCACGAGCACCCATTTCTATACTCATATTGCAAACGGTCATTCTGCCTTCCATACTCATTTCTTCAAATACATTTCCAGCATATTCACAGAAATATCCAGTACCTGAATTGGTTCCAAGTTTAGATATAACATATAGAATAACATCTTTTGGATAGACACCTTTTTTTAATTTCCCATTAACGTTTACACGTAAGCTTTTCGGTTTTGTTAGTAATAAACATTGGCTAGCAAAAACCTGTGCTACTTGACTTGTGCCTATACCAAAAGCAATAGCGCCAAAAGCACCATGAGTTGAAGTATGGCTGTCTCCACAAACCATTGTCATTCCAGGTTGTGTAATACCAAGTTCTGGAGCCATAACATGAACAATCCCATTATATTTATGGCCTAAATCGTACAGTGTAATACCATTTTCCTTACAGTTTGTAGATAGTTGCTCTAGTTGTTTTCTGGATAGCTCATCCTTTACTGGTAAGTGTTGATCTATTGTTGGTGTATTGTGGTCTGCAGTTGCTACAACCTGATCTGGTCTAGCAATAGGAATGTTCCGTTCTCTTAATTCATTAAAAGCTTGAGGGCTTGTAACTTCATGAATTAAATGTTTATCTATATATAAAATTTGTGGTCCATTTTCTATTGAATCGACCACATGTGCATCCCAAACTTTCTTTCTTTTTATCTGCAAAACTTAAGAAATTAGCATATACTTCATCGAGTTGAAGTTTAGTTAATTCGTAGCCAATATTTTTTGCGCGATAAGCTAAGGCTGCCCGACCACTTCTTGCGGTTAATACAATGGCAGACTCTGTTACACCTACATCTTTTGGATCAATAATTTCATAGGTTTCACGATTTTTTATCACACCATCTTGATGAATACCTGAACTATGAGCAAAAGCATTGGCACCTACAATGGCTTTATTTGGCTGTGTATAGATTCCCATACTGTCCGAAACTAATTGGCTTATACCATAAAGCATTGAAGTATCAATATTAGTATCTAATTTTAAATATGGATGTTGTTTTAAAATCATGACAACCTCTTCAAGTGCTGTATTGCCTGCACGTTCACCGATACCATTTATGGTACATTCTATTTGTCTAGCCCCATTAATTACACCTTCTATAGAATTGGCTGTTGCTAAACCTAAATCGTTATGACAATGGCAGGATAAAATGGCTTTTTCAATACCTTTTACATTTTCCTTAAGGTACTTCATTTTAGCACCATATTCACTTGGCAAGCAATAACCTGTAGTATCTGGTATATTTAAAACAGTTGCTCCTGCTTTTATTACTGCTTCGCATACTCGAGCCAAATATTCGTTATCCGTTCTGCCAGCATCTTCAGCGTAGAATTCAACATCTTCAACAAAAGATTTAGCATAGCTTACTGCTGCTACAGCACGTTCTATAATATCTTCTTTATTTGATTTGAATTTATGTTGAATGTGAGAGTCAGAAGTTCCAATACCTGTATGTATTCTTGGTTTTTTGGCATACTTTAAAGAATCGGCTGCAACTTCAATATCTTTTTTCACAGAACGTGTTAAACCACAAACAGTTGCATTTTTAACAATTTTAGATATTTCTACAACCGATTTAAAGTCGCCTGGACTGGAAATTGGAAAGCCAGCTTCAATTATATCAACACCTAAAAAATCAAGTTGTTCTGCGATGACTAATTTTTGTTCGGTATTTAGCTTACAACCAGGTACTTGCTCGCCATCACGAAGCGTTGTATCAAAAATTTGTATGTTAGAAGTAGACATTTGTTAAAATATATTTTCGTATTGTTATACGAATTTATATTTTGGATTTCTCTAAAGAGAATTAATCATTTTGATTTTACGATGTTTAATCAAGAAATATTTTATTATCTTTCTGATAATCAATTATATAAATTGATTTTTATACTATGACTAAAGAGCAAAAAGATAATTTGTTTATTTTAATAAAGTCCTTGTCTAAATCTGAAAAAAGACAATTCAAACTTTATGTTGGAAGATTGGGAGTAAATGACGATTCAAAATTTTTGATGCTCTTTAATGTTTTGGACAAACTATCTGTATATGATGAGGCAGTTATATTAAAAAATGGCTTTGTTAAAAAACAGCAACTCTCAAATTTAAAAGCGCATTTATATAAACAAATATTAATAAGTTTAAGATTAAATCCATCTCATCAAAACATAAGGATTCAAATTCGTGAACAATTAGATTTTGCTACCATACTTTATCATAAGGGTCTCTACAAGCAAAGCTTAAAAATTTTGGATAAAGCAAAATCTCTTGCTATAGAAAATGAAGAAAAAAATATTGCCTATGAAATTATAGAGCTTGAAAAAGTTATAGAATCACAATATATAACAAGGAGTATTAGCAGTAGAGCAGACGAACTAACCATACAAGCAAAAGAATTGAGTGTGCAGAATGTTTTGGCCAGTAAGCTTTCTAATTTATCACTTCAACTTTATGGCTTGTTTTTAAAAACTGGTTATGTAAAAAACGATAAAGAAAATAAGCGCATCACTAAATACTTTCATGCAAGGTTACCAAAATATGATATCAATAAACTAGGGTTTCGAGAAAAATTATGGCTTTATAAAGCCTACTTGTGGTATAGTTTTTTAACTCATGATTTCTTATCGTGCTATAAATATGCTTCAAAATGGGTTGACTTATTTTATGAGAATAAACACATGATAGAATTGAACCCAGTTTTTTTCTTAAGAGGTAATCATTACTTACTAGAGACATTATTTTATATTAATTATCACGAAAAATTTAAAAGCACATTAAATAATTTAGATTCTGTTACAAAAGAGAATTGGTTTCCAATTGATGATAACATTAAAGGGTTGATTTTTATGTACATATACAATAATAAATTCAATCTTCATTTTATGGAAGGCACTTTTCATGATGGATTACCACTGGTAACAGAGGTTTTGGAAAATCTTAAAAAGTATAAAAACAAAATTGATGAGCATCATGTTATGGTGTTTTATTACAAGATTGCAAGTTTATATTTTGGAGCTGGAGATTTTAAGAAATGTATTGAATATTTAACCAAAATAATTAATAACAAGTCTCTCGAAATGCGTGAAGATTTATTGTGTTTTTCTAGAATATTAAACCTTGTAGCACATTATGAAGCAGGTTTGGATTACAACTTGGATATTCAAATAAGAAATACTTACAAGTTTTTGATCAAAATGGAAGACTTGTACGAAGTGCAAAAGGAAATGATAAAATTCTTAAGAGGATTGGGAGATATTTATCCTCACGAATTAAAATCAGCTTTTATTAAACTACATAAAAAGCTTAAACAGTATGAAGACCATCCTTACGAAAGACGTGCCTTCTTGTATTTAGATATTATTTCTTGGTTAGAAAGTAAGATTCAAAACAAGCCTGTAGATCAGATAATTAGAACCAAGTTTTTGACTCAAATAGATAAGGTCAAAATGTAAATATTTTAAAAATAACTTATAAAAAATTTGGTTTTTAAATTTTTCTAACTGAATATTTGTACAATAAAGTTCAAAAACTTATTGAAGTGTTATCAAGAAAGGTGGAGGGATTAGACCCTGTGAAACCTTAGCAACCCTTTACATTGTAGAGAAGGTGCTAAATTCTACTTAAAATGCATAAATTTATTGTGTTTTGGATAGATAACAACAAAACCACATACTTTGGTTTTATAAATTTCTTTTTAACATTTTTCTATATAAGTTCGTTTTAACAAAAACGCATTTGACTTTTTATTTAATTTATTAACTAAAAAAGATTAGAAAAATGAGTAATTACAATTTAGCAACAGATGCCTTGCACGCAGGTCATGATATTACAGCTAACGCTGGAACACGTGCAGTACCAATTTATCAATCAACGTCATACGTATTCAACAATTCAGATCATGCAGCCAACCTATTTTCTTTAAAGGAATTAGGTTTTATTTATACCAGACTTAACAATCCTACCAATCAAATTTTACAAGAACGGTTGGCAGCCATCGAAGGAGGAATAGGAGCTGTTGTTTTTGCATCAGGAACAGCCGCGATTTCAACGGGATTATTAACGATGTTAAAATCAGGTGACCATATTGTAGCTTCCAGTAGTTTATACGGTGGTACATATAATTTATTAAAAGTAACCTTACCAAGATTGGGCATTACAACTACCTTTGTAGATGCCGAT
>JARRKS010000202.1:0-3543 GCA_037387865.1 Flavobacteriaceae bacterium | reverse complement strand
CTACGAATACTGTTGTGGTTTGATTAAAGATTAGAAAACACGATATTAGTTGGCTTGTTACCTTCTAATATTCATGGTTTTAAAGCAAAATATCGTTATAAAAAATGCTACTTTATTGCAAGTAAAAGGCAAGATTGAGGCATTTTTTCATTTCTGTTTAAAATAATTCCAACTGCATTGATGGAGGTTCTTTAGGTACTTCGGCTTCCCCCAAAAAGTTCATGATATTTCCAAATTGCTTGTCGGTTATTCGCAAAATACTTACTTTTCCTAAAGGAGGTAACAATTTTTTTAGGATTTGTCTATGTTTTTATAGGTATTGTTGCTTATCTTATTTATAATTTATTAAAATAATAATGAAACTTCTACTAAAATTAGTGGCTATAATTTTTGCAATTGTGGCTCTTTTACATCTTTTGAGAATTATCTTTAGTGTTAATTTGGTTATAAATGATTATAAGATGCCAATGTGGGTGAGTATCATTGGATTTATTATCCCAGCCATATTGAGTGTTCTTTTATGGAAGAAATCAAAATGACCCTATACGAGTTCATATACAATCACTTGAAGAAAAACAGGCAGTTGTCTGTGAAAAAGGTGTGTTTCTCGAAAATTATGTAACTAAAGACATTAAAATTAACTGCTATGCAATAGATAAGTTCTTTGTTGAGGTTGTATATGATGGGGAGCATAATGTAATTACTGAATTAAGAAGTTTTAAGTATGGGCATAGTCTTGATAGATATGCTCCAAAAGTTGATTAATCAATTTTTTTCAATTTAATAGTTGATTTGTATTGATTTTCTAATAGTTAGATTCTATCGGTTTTTTGCTTAAAATTATGAGTAAAAACTTCTAAAAAAAGAGTGTCGCTACTTTAACACTACTCTTTAAAAAAACAAAACCCTGTATATCAATTGATTAACAAGGTCTTTTAGTACTCAAGGTGGGAATCGAACCCACACTTCCGAAGAAACTGGATTTTGAATCCAGCGCGTCTACCAGTTCCGCCACTTGAGCAAAAGTGGATTGCAAAAATAAATGTTTTTTCTTTAAAACCCTTAAAAATAGTACCTATTATGCTTTTTAGGTTAAAATAATTGTCTAAATTTGCACCTCATTAAAAAAGACGTGTGTTTTTACACTCAAAAACAACAAGTTAACAATGCCTAAGACCATTACACAAGCTAAAATATTTTCATGTACGCAAAGTGTAGAACTTGCAGAAAAGATTGCATTGGCCTTTGGTACACATTTAGGGAGTGTTATCACGTCTACCTATAGCGATGGAGAATTTCAACCATCGTATGAAGAATCAATACGAGGCACAAGAATTTTCATTATTGGCTCTACAAATCCAGGGCCAAGTAATTTGATGGAAATGCTGTTAATGATTGATGCTGCTAAACGTGCATCTGCAAGGCATATTACAGCTGTATTGCCATATTTTGGATGGGCAAGACAAGACAGAAAAGATAAACCTAGAGTGCCAATTGCTGCTAAATTAGTAGCTAAAATGCTAGAAGCTGCAGGCGCAACAAGGATTATTACAATGGATTTACATGCAGATCAGATTCAAGGTTTTTTTGAAAAACCTGTAGACCACTTATTTGCTTCTACTATCTTTTTACCTTATGTAAAAGAGCTTAATCTTAAAGAACTTACTATAGCTTCACCAGATATGGGTGGCTCTAAAAGAGCATATGCCTATAGTAAAGCACTAGGTAGCGATGTGGTTATCTGCTACAAACAAAGAGCTAAAGCCAATGCCATATCTCATATGGAGTTGATAGGCGATGTAACCGGCAAGAATGTAGTATTGGTTGATGACATGGTAGACACCGCAGGAACCCTAACAAAAGCAGCAGATTTAATGATGGAACGTGGCGCATTAAGCGTGAGAGCAATTTGTACACATCCAATCTTATCTGGCAACGCTTATGACAAAATAGAAAAATCAAAATTAGAAGAACTTATAGTAACAGATTCTATCCCTTTAAAACAAAAGAGCGATAAAATAAGAGTTTTAAGCTGTGCAAAACTATTTGCTGGCGTTATGTACAATGTGCATCATAACAAATCTATTGCTTCTAAATTTATAATGTAAACAAATAATTAATATAAACACAAACAATGAAATCAATTACAATCAATGGATCTCAAAGAGAAAGCGTGGGCAAGAAAGCAACAAAAGCCTTACGTAATGCTGGTCAGGTTCCTTGCGTATTATACGGAGGAGATAAGCCATTACATTTCTCTGCACACGAATTGGCATTCTCTAAACTTGTATACACGCCTAATGCGCATACAGTTGTGATTGCTTTAGACAATGGTGAAACTTTTGATGCTGTATTGCAAGATATTCAGTTTCATCCTGTAACAGACAAAATTTTACACATCGATTTTTACCAATTATTTGAAAACAAGGAAATTGCTTTAGATATTCCTGTGCAATTAGTAGGGAACTCTCTAGGTGTAAAAAATGGTGGGGTATTAAGACGTAACAATCGTAAACTACGTGTTAAAGCACTTCCTGTAAATTTACCAGATTTTATAGAAATTGATATCACACCTCTAAAAATTGGTGATAAAGTTGCTATAGAAGATTTAAAAACAGATAATTTTATTTTCTTACATTCAGATTCAACAGTAGTTTGTCAAATTAAAACAGCTAGAGCTGCTATTGTTGATGAAATTGAAGAAGAAGAAGAAGATCTTGAAGGAGAAGAAGGAGAAGATGGAGCAACTGCTGAAGGAACTCCAACTCCAGAAGGAGAAGCAGCAGCACCAGCTGAAGCAACACAAGAATAACATTTTAAAGTATTCTTTATAAATAAAAAAGCATCTTGTTGGAATCAGGATGCTTTTTCTATTTTTACAAAAACAAGTTTTAAATGTTTAAATGGTTTTTCAAAATATTCAATAAGTCGAGTAAATCATTTAGTGTAGAAGAACAAGATTCAATGAAAAAATTTCTTATTGTTGGTTTAGGAAATATCGGTGAGAAGTATAAAAACACACGTCATAATATTGGGTTTAAGATACTTGACCATCTTGCCTCTAAAAATGATTTGAAGTTTGAAACCCAAAAACTCGGCGATTTAACAAGTTTTAAGTTTAAAGGCAGAACATTTATTCTACTCAAGCCAAGTACTTATATGAATTTAAGTGGCAAATCGGTTGTGTATTGGCTTACCAAAGAAAAAATTTCATTAGAAAATTTATTGGTTGTCACAGACGATTTGAATATACCTTTTGGAACACTACGAGTTAAAACAAAAGGAAGTGATGGTGGACATAATGGATTGAAAGATATCCAGGAAAAACTAAATACGACCAATTATAATCGTTTTAGGTTTGGTATAAGCGATGCATTTGGTAAAGGACAACAAGTAGATTATGTATTAAGCGATTGGACAGATGAAGAAGAAGACAAGCTTCCAGAACGTCTTGACAAATCAATAGAGGTTATAAAATCTTTTGGTACTGCTGGAATAAAACATACCATGAATGATTTTAACGGAAAATAAAAAGAGGGCATT
>JARRKS010000201.1:0-4245 GCA_037387865.1 Flavobacteriaceae bacterium | reverse complement strand
TAAAAGAAATTGCCATACAGCTTCAACTCCCAAACATGCGAGTACCATTTCAGGATGAAACCCAATAATAGTAAGCCAAGTATAAAACAATGGTTTATAGATTAATGCAATCCAGCTTAATCTTAATGCTGTTCCAAAATTGTAATGTTCAGACGAATGGTGAACAACATGAGCAGCCCACATAAATCTTACGGTATGGTTAAATCGATGTAACCAATAATGACTAAAATCGTTTAAAATTTGGCAAATTACCCATATATACCAAGCCCATCCAAAAGATTCATATCCAAGAATATTGATTCTTATACCATTTTCAAATGGATTAAAAACCTCATAGCTAAAGAAGAACAAAATGGCCGTAATAAAGAACTTGATCAAAGGATTTATAACCATGGCTCCCACTCCCATTAGGCTACTTGCTAGTAAATCTTTCCACTTGTAAATATTTTTATGTCCTTTTATTTTACTATAAATAAGTTCTGAAACCAGTAAAGCAATCAGTACTGGAGAGGCCCAAAGAATCGGTTGAATAATTAAAGCTTTCATAATTATACATTTAGGATTTTATATTTTGAAACTTTCTAATCAGATCTACCTTATAAAAAGATCCTTCAAGTTCTACCTTGATACATTCATTATTCTTATAATAATATGTACTAGTGCTTTTGTTTGGAAGTGAGATTTTATATTTCTTATAAGTAATATTACAAGGTTATGCTTTATAGAATTAAATAAAAGTTTTTCCTTTTTGCCTTTATTCTTGAAAATGTAACTACCGTTTTCTAATGTTAAAGATTGATCTAACTTTAGCTTATTATTCATTTTCCTATACATCTTAGAATAGACTAAAATGTCATCTCTATAAACTGACTTTTCATGTCCATTAGCCTTAAAATTGAAGATTACCCTTACATTTACTTCAGAGTCTATGATGTAGCTTGTAACATTATCTATCGTTTTTCTTTTAATCTCAACAAAACCAATACTATCATTATGCCTTGAAACATCAAACAAGATAGTTTCTGAAACATTTGAGCTTAATTCTGGCGTGGAAAAAGAAAATAGTAGGAATACAAATATGTATTTTAACTTTCTTAAAAAACTTGATTGAAATTTTTTAAGATTAATTTTTTCTAAAAATTTATTACGGTTTTTAAAAAAATAAATGAGATAAATTAAAGCCATGATATTTGTTATTAATAAATTCTAACTTTTGAAATTTCTATTCTTATTATAAAATGGTTATCATTTTTATAGCATTGATGTTTAAATTGATTTTTGACATTTTTCCTTTAATATTTTCTATGCCAAAGAATGTCCCTGAATGAACTCCAATGCAATTAAATTGAATTGTCTCATCTTCATTGGTTACTACTTGAACTGATTTCTTTTGATTAATTGCTAGGTTTAACTTCTTACATTTTTCTTTATAAACTTTCAACATTGAACAACTTGGTACGGACCAGAACATTACGATTAAGGGTTTTGAACTATTTTGTAAAGTTTTCATAATTAAAGGTTTTAACACTTTAAACATTAGCTCTATAGCGAGCTCTCAATAGTTCAAATGTATTTTGAAGAAAGTAAAGGAATGTCCAAAATTATTTAATGCAGAAAAATTAGGATGTCCAAACAAGATTTCGGACAATCGGACATGTATTATATATTCATTTCACGATACTCTGAAGGTGTTTGAGACGTAAACTTTTTAAAGGCCGTATAAAAAGTAGATTTTGAGTTAAAGACACTTTCAAGGCCAATAGCTACAATAGTGTATTGATTAAAACTATCATCACTCAATAATTTTTTAGCTTGTTCTATTCGTAATGAATTAACATAATCTGAAAAATTATAAGAACTATAATTATTTATTGTTTTAGAGAGGACACTAACACTTATATTTTGTTCTTCAGACAGTCTTTCCAAACTAAATAATGGATCTAGGTATCTATGCTTATCAATAATATAGTTTTCAATATTTTGAAAAGTTTTTTTATGCTTATCATCAAAATTATTCCTTTCATTCAAAACAGCTCTTTTGAGGTTACCATCTAAATCCTCCTTTGAATTTTCAACATAGTCTCTCAAAAAAATTCTGTCATTTAATATTTTAGAATGTATCAAACTTTGATATCCCAACCAATAAATTAATATTGAATAGAAAACTTTTAATGGATCATAAACTACAGCGTTTCTTGTAAATAAATAATAAATAACAGAAAAAATACATAGTATCATTAAAAAAATTCCAAACCTTAAAATGTTTTTAATCCACTGTATATTATCATACTTATAAATCCCTTCTAAAATATTATCATCAAAGAATATTAGCTTAATTATTTTGTAAAAAATAAATATTGAATATACTGCATTAATCATCTCTTCTATAATAATGTATTCAGCAAAAAGGCCTTCTAAATTATTAGTGTAAACAATTATATTAATTCGAATTAATGTTTCTATTACAAAAAAAGAATACGTTAATTTTAGGAAACTAGGTAATTTATTACTTACTCTTAAATAGTAAATTAAGAAAGCATAAAACATAGGTACTACTAAAAAATGCCACGGAAACGATAAATAAAAATAAATGAATGTGTCATTAAAATAATCTCCATCAAAAACAAATTCTCTAATATTGTTAAGAGATAGGCATAAAACAACTACATTCAAATACTTGATAGAATTGTCAAATTTTCGTCTTGACAAGAAAAGAAATAAATTGAATATTAATCCTTGAATAATTCCAATTAAAATAATGAACTTAATAATAGAATCGATATTCATAATTTAAAATTAACTCATTATTTCAAATAATGATAAGCAATATAAAAAATCATTGTATTGCAACTCTAAATTCTGAAGGTGTTTGAGAAGTAAATTTTTTAAAGGCAGTATAGAAAGTAGATTTTGAATTGAAACCGCTTTCAAGACCGATGGCTACAATAGTATATTGATCAAAGCTATCGTCACTCAATAACTTTTTAGCTTGTTCTATTCGTAATGAATTAATATAATCCGAAAAGTTATAGTTACTAAAATTATTAATTAATTTTGAAAGATGGCTTACACTCATTTTTTGCTTTTCTGCTAAACTTTCCATACTTAAATATGGGTCGGTATACAATTGATTGGAAATTATAAAAGTGTTTAAATCTTCAAATTCCTTTTGATGTTTTTCATTCACAAAATCAACCTTGTCTTGGGTAATAGTCATTTGGCTATCGGCAACCTGTAAAGCCTTATTTGTAGAGATAGACTTACGAAGCATTATCCTATCATTTACGACATTGTACCTGTATAATCCTTGATACCCTATCCAGTAGAGAATTAGTGAGTCTGTAAACCTTAATAAAAGATATGCATCTCTATTTCCAGTTATATTAAAAAAGACAACTGCCAATACCCAGCAAAACAAAACAACACAGCAAAGTTTTAAGAATAATTTTATCCAGTTTATATCATCATATGTAAGAATATAATTATATAGCTTTTCCCTTTTAAAAACCAAAACAAGTGCATGACCAAAAATAAATAAAGAATAGATTAAATTAATAATTTCTTCAAAAGTCGAATATCTACTAATTATAGTAATATCTCTATCTGGAATATAATAATATACGCAACCTATTAAGAACACTCTGAAAATTACTTCGAGGAAAAAGACCGCTAGAGTTAATTTTAAATAATCTTTGACTTTATTTTCAACCTTTAAAAAGTGAACAAGAAACAAATAGAAAAATGGAAACATTAATACATACCAAGGCACTTCAAGTTGATTTATAAATAGAATCTTAGAAGAATACCCATTTTCTCTAATCCATGCTTGTAAGTTATTTAATGATAAGAAGAGTACTGTGAAATTTAAGTATAGAATTGCTTTAGTTAGTTTCTTCCTAAAAAAGAGTGTTACTAGATTAAACAAAAAACCTTGTATTACTCCTGCAATCAATAGAAAGTTAATTATAGCTACAAGGTTCATAGTTGGTTTAAAAAATATTAAAGTACCCTAAAACAGTAATATTTGCAAGAATTATCTTTAAAAATAATTATTTTTTAGAGATTTAAACTTTTTAACTAGTAAAATCTAATAATTATTAAAAAACACCTGTATTTCAATGTTAATCCATTATAAATTCTTGTTTTATCAATTTTTTTCTTATCTTATAAGCTAAAGAGTCATTTAAAAAATCTGAATAATTTTCTTTGTCTGTATAAATCATAGCTCATAAGATAAGAAAAAAA
>JARRKS010000200.1:0-3550 GCA_037387865.1 Flavobacteriaceae bacterium | reverse complement strand
TTTTCTTTTTACCTTTACTACTCAAGCTAATACACCTCCACTATACAATTTTATGTGTACAAGTAATTATCTAATACTATTTTATAAATTTTACTGCTCAGATTGCGAAAAAGCGGTATTCAAAACCATCACCAAGACACAGTTTTTTCCCAATTTCAGTTTATAGATTATTAGGTTCTATCAAAGCAAATATCAATAATCCCTGTTTGAATTCACCGACCGGTCCTTATCAGTTTGAATAAAGATTTTTAACCCTGCAAGAGTAGAGATATCACCCGCAAACACCCCCCACTTTTCTTAATAAATAAGAGTTTATCTAAAATACAAAAGCTCATTAATTATTTAATTAATTAATAGCTTGGAATAAAAATTAAATCTCATTTATTTATTTTTGAGGTATAAGCGGTAGATGTTGAAGAGTAGGGGTTCTCCTTCTCTCTTCTCTCAGCAGTGACTTTCATCTCTTCAACAACTCGGCTTATTTCCTCTATCGGTGGCAAGTTTCCCAAGACAATGGAGCGAGATAATAACTTGATTTGTTCATGATCCGGGTTGAACTTAATCTCAACAATTGACATTCCTTTATTGGTCACATAAAGTTCTATGGCACAATCTTTAGGATGCTCTTCTGGAATTCCACGAATAATTATTACATAATAATCGTTTTTTCCCTTTGAAAAAAGACTTCCATCTGAATCAGCAATTGTCCAATTTAACGTTGTCAATTACTTTCTCTCCAATAACTTCACTCTTTTAGTTGAATGTTGAAAGCTTTCTGCTTTTATGTATTTCTTGTAAAAAGTCTATTAGGGTTATTTGAAGGTCGCCATAGTGGAGATATCCTCTGCAACATCTCCCCGTTTTTTTATACAGGCGGATCTCTTAGTTGTTATGTCTTTTTCTCTAAAGAGAATAAGCTCAACTTCAAGCTTTTCTTAGTTTTTCAGTACCCAACTTTATAAGCAAGACCATTAACAAGTAAAATCATCATGTAAAATGTTGTTTTTGCATGCAACCAAGTAATGAGGAGTTGATATAACAGATGTCATATAACAGAGAAATGCACAAAACAGTCTGCGCTGAATGCAAACAAGAATGTGAAGTTCCATTCAAACCTGATCATACAAGACCAGTCTACTGTCGAGAATGTTTTGCAAAAAGACGACCACCAAGAAGATACTAAAATAAACCACTGGTTGACCTGAAAGGTTTTCATAATATTTTTTCACAAACACCCATTTTTTCTTAACAAGCATTCCTTGAATCAATCGACATTCTTTAATAGTAAAGTATTTTACTCTTATTTCACAAACTTCAAAAGTTCACCAATTTTGTGTATCTCAATTACATTACTGACATTTTTCTTAACAGTTTTAAAAGCTGCTGTAAACAGTATAGTGTCTTCTTTTTTGATTAATCCCATCGAATAGAGTTTTTTTGCAACTGCAACTACTCTGTCCTCCTCACCTCTATAGTCTATTTGAACGGGATAAATACCAAAAACCAATTCAAGCTGCTTTGCTACACTTTCTTGTGGTGTAACTCCTAGTATTGGTTGAGAAATCTTAAAACGTGCTATCATTCTTGCCGTATAACCAGACCTAGTCAAGGATACGATCTTATTAATAGACATGCTTTGACTTATTCTCTGTATAGATTTGCTTATTGTATCAGATATATCAACAAATTCACTATCATTGACATGGCTTTTTACAGAACCTTCTACATCCCTTACTACGCGAGACATCATCAAAACAGAGTCAATTGGGTAATTACCTATCGAAGTTTCTCCTGAAAGCATGACTGCATCAGTTCCATCTAAAACAGCGTTAGCAACATCACTTACTTCTGCCCTAGTAGGAATTGACTTATAGATCATAGACTCGAGCATATCTGTTGCCGTAATAACAGGCTTACCAACCTGATTACATTGCCTGATTAATGATTTTTGTATTAACGGAACTTTCTCTAACTCGATTTCAACACCAAGATCACCTCTAGCGATCATTATTCCACCCACTGAACCAAGTATTTTCTTAAAGTTACTAAAACCTTCAGAATTTTCAATCTTTGCAATAATTGATCCTTTGAATCCTTTTAGGACACTTTCTAGATTATGAACATCTTCAATTCGTCTAGTGAAAGAAAGCCCAATATACTCTACATTAGATTTTATAGCAAATTTTGTTAATTCTAAATCTTTTTTTGAGAGTGTTGAAACAGAAAGATGCTTATTTGGGATATTCACTCCTTTTCCATTAGCTATTTTACCACCGACAATCGCGGATAAGTGCAAAGTTTTGTTTTCTTTCTTTACAATTCGAGTTTTAATCTTCCCGTTATCAATATAAATAATGTCTGAGACATCAACATCGGCATAAAAATCATGATTAAAACTAATTTTCTCATCACTAAAACCAACTTTAAAAACCTCATGTTTTTCAACGTTTCTTTCTTGTCTTGCTTTAAGCCTAATTTCAGGTCCTTTAAGATCAAGAATTAAAGGAATATCACCTATACTTCTAAGATTTTGAATGATTAGCTTATACTGATCCATATCGCCATATGCAGTATTTATCCTGGCTACATTCATTCCAGCCTCAACCATTTTTTTAATTGTATCTTTTTGAAGACTTGATGGTCCAATTGTACAAACTATCTTGGTTTTTTTCAAAATAAATCTCTCTAAAAAGACTATACTTAATAAGAAGATAATCTGGAATTTTAAATCTACTTTACAATGGAATAGTTAGCATTTTATTTTTTTGATAACAAATAGTGGGAAAAAATTGAAAATTTTTGGATTTGCTTTATCATAAATACGTTTCAAACGAAATAATCGTTTTCCTATGTGATGTTTTTTAAGACGTAAAATCATCACTTAAACAATCAATTAAATAAACAGATATGCTTATAAGTGATTATGAGTATAATGCATTATAAGGATAAGCGAATTAAGGCGAATAAACAATGATAAATAAAACAGAAATAAAAGCAGGAATTTCACAGTTCGCTTATTGGAAGAATATTTGACACGTGAAAACGTGCTAAAAAAATCAAATTATATAAAGTGATTAAGAATGGGAAGAATCAGCGTATATCTCCCCCCTGAGCTGGAGAAACAACTCAGACTAAAAACTGTAGAAAGGTTAGGCGGAAAAAAAGGCGACTTGACACGAGCAGTCGAAGAAGCAATAAGAATATGGATCGCCAAAAAAGAATAGATCATAAAAAAATTACTTTTTTGCACCGAATAAAACGCTAATAAACAGAATAAAACATAGTCGATCCACAATCTCCCCTAACAGCAGTTGATTTACATGTTTTTTGGATTCCAGTAATAAAGTAAGCGAGGTTAAAAAAATGAATATAAAATTAAAAAGAGGTGAAACAATATGCAAGATATAGTTGACACAGCGATAGCCGCAGGCACTTTCAAAACTCTTGTCACAGCAGTAAAAGCAGCAGGATTAGTAGAAACCCTCAAAAGCAAAGGTCCATTCACAGTTTTAGCTCCTAACGATGAAGCGTTCGCAAAATTACCAAAAGG